>JBHEMA010000258.1:0-2638 GCA_046262795.1 Candidatus Dormibacteria bacterium
GGTTACGGCACGTTGAGCGAGGTGGCAATGGCGCTCCGCCTGGGCAAACGTGTCGTGGCATTGCAGACGTGGGACATCAAAGCGCCGCGTCAGAACGTCGAGACGGCGATGGCGATCGCGCGCACACCGGAGGACGCCGTCGAGCTCCTGTTCGCGCACGCCTGAGACGCTACGCTTCGATGGCCTCCTGCGCCGCGTCGTGCACCGCGCGCACCGCATCCGCATCGTCCGTGAAGACGCGCACCACCTGCGTGAACTGGGGCAGGCGTGACACCAGCTCGGTGATCCGTCGCTCCTGAACGACGCCTTCAAGCGGATCGTAGATGTGCACGAAGCCGTGCTCAGTCATTGGATTGTGCGGCGCCACGCGTGCGGCGGCGACGTCCACCTCGATGCGTGCGCTCCGTGCCGCGGGTGGAAGCAGCGACGTGATGCGCTGCTGGAGTTGCGATGTGTCGGCGTCAGCGCGAGCCACCGTCTCGAAGGCGAGCTGCCAGTCGAGATCGCGCGCGAGAACCCTCGCCCATGCGTCAGCGAGGCGGCGCCGCACCGATCCATCCGGACAAGCCTGCCAGCGCTTCACCGCATCGAGGACCGACCAGTCGTTGAGTCCGAGAAATGCATCCATGTGATCAAGTGGATTGCCCGGCAGGAGCTCGTCGATCGTCTCGGCGAAGATCTCGCGCATCGACAGGTCGAACCTGCGCCCCGCGCGGTGGTGATAGACGTTGAGGTACATGTACAGCCGCGAGGCGAGGAACATCTCGAGCGCAGCTGTGGCGTGTCCGTGCAGCACGAGCGTGTCGCCGCTGACGAACGTATAGTGGATCAGCCGCTGCACCTCGACCGGTCCCAGACTGATGCCGCACATGTAGGCGTCACGCGGCACGTAATCGAGGTTGTCAACGGTTGCAGGGCCGCACAGGATGGGCTTGAGTGCACGCAGCCATCCCGGCGGCTCGTACCCGTCGATGTCGGTGTCGGCCATCACCCACGCGACCCACATGGGATCGATGCGTTCGCCATCGGCGAAGCCGCCTGATGGCGACGATGCCATCGACGCGATGCGATCCGCGAGCTGATGCGTCACCAGGTGCCGGCCGACGACCTCGTGGTCGATGTGCCAGCGCGAGAGGAACTCCTGGTCGAAGTAATGGCCGAAGGGGCCGTGGCCGACGTCGTGCAGCAACCCGGCTACGCGCAGCGTTTCCTCGACCAGCGCGGACGACGGTGCCTCCGGAAACGATGCGCGGAGCGACTCGTCGACGCGGCGTGCGAAAAGGCTCGCCAGATGCATCGCTCCCAACAGGTGGACGAAGCGTGAGTGTTCCGCCGTTGGGAACACCCACCATGCGGACTGCAGCTGGTGGATCCGGCGCAGCCGTTGCAACCACGGTGTGTCGAGCAGCTCGCGCTCGCTGGCCTGCCCGGGGCGATCCTTCGTGATCTCGATGTAGCCGTAGAGCGGATCGGCGATGAGGTTGACATCGCTGAACCGCGCCGCAGCGTCGGCTGCGCTACTCGACCGGGACGTCGTCCTCGTCGTCGTCATCGCCCCCGTTGTCGTCGTATGGGTGAGACATCGTCCGCCAGTTGGGAATGTCGGTCACGGCAACGCCCTCCGGTGAAGTGGTTGCGCCACCAGACAACGGTGGCCGACGCCTCTATATACGGCATCAGCGGTGGTCGGCGGGTTATGTCCGCCGGATGTCCTGCGCGATGATGGCGCCGTGGTGACACTCGACGACTTCGCTGCGACTGCCGACGCCATCGCCGCGACCGGCTCGAAGCGCGAGAAGGTCGGGCTGCTCGCCGACTTTCTACGTGGCTGCGAGGAGGACGACCTCGTGCGTTCGACTCGGTACTTCGGCGGCGTGGTGTTCGCTGTGGGTGACCCGCGCACGCTCAACGCGGGCGGGGCGGTGTTCGGCGCGGTGCTACGCGATCTGGCCGGGGCCGATGACGCCGCCATCGCGAGCGCGTGGCGGCAGTTCGCAGACTCGGGTGACGTCACCAGGGCGTTGTTGCAGGGTCGTACGCCAGACGGCCCATCCCTGATGTTGGCTGACGTCGACGCCGGATTGAGCGCCGTCAGCGCTGCGTCGGGAACCCGGGCGAAAGCGAGCGCCTTGCGCGCGTTGCTGACACGCGCAACCGCCGGCGGTGCGCGCTATGTCGCAAAGCTCATCTCGGGCGACATGCGCATCGGTCTTCGCGAGGGATTGGTGGAGGAGGCGATCGGTGTCGCGTTCGACGCTGAGGCGCGCGCGGTCAGTCGCGCGCTCATGGTGGTCGGCGACCTCGGTGAGGTGGCGAGGCGTGCCGCGGAGCAGCGGCTTGACGATGCGCGACCTCAGTGGTTCGTGCCCATGCGCTTCATGCTCGCCACGCCGGTGAGCGACGCCGGTGAGGCCGTCGCAAGGATGGGCGCGGACGTCTGGGTGGAGGACAAGTACGACGGCATCAGGTGCCAGCTGCACCGTCGAGGCGACCGTGTCGCCCTCTACAGCCGCGACCTCAAGGACGTCACGCGACAGTTTCCCGAGGTGACTGTCGCCGCACTGCAGCTGCCGTCCGACGCGCTGCTCGACGGTGAGGTGCTGGCGTATGACAGCGGACGCGTGCAGCCGTTCCAGGC
>JBHEMA010000259.1:0-4038 GCA_046262795.1 Candidatus Dormibacteria bacterium
AGCTACGCCCAGGTCGCGCGCGAGGTCGGCGCGCCACTCGCCGCCCGCGCCGTCGGGAACGCATTGGGGAGCAATCCCATCCCTGTCGTCATCCCGTGCCACCGCGTGCTCCGCACCGGGGGGACCCTCGGCGGCTACGGCGGCGGGCTCGACCGCAAGCGATTCCTTCTTGAACTGGAAGGAGCGCTACCAACCGGGCGGGGGCTCGCTCCGGTTCAGTAGCCGCAGGAAGTCTTCAGCGCGCGCCACAGCCTCCCACCGGCGTGAGAAGAAATCCTGCGTGATCATGCGGCCGTCCGCGACCGACGTGACCGTGACGGCCCACTGGTTGAGCGCCCGTTCGACCGTCACCTCGTGAGTGCCGGCATCGTTGCGCATGCTGAGGCCGCTCGGCGCCGGACGGCGTGCCCGGTCGTTGCGTCCACGAGACGCCATAGCCATTGCGGTACCTCCAGCATTCGAGCGCTCCGTTCGTATTGTCCCCCAAAAATGGCGAACGAGGAAGGGCGCTGTGCGTGAGCGCGGGCGCCGCGACGGCGCTACAGCGAGAGGCTCAGCTGGGGTTGTTCGCCGTCGGGCGGCCGCTTGGGTGCCTCGTCATCCGGTGGCGACGGCGCCGCATCGACCCACTCCGGATCACGCCCGTCGCGCTCGTGGATCGTCTCGACGATGGGCTCCGGTGGCCGCGGCAGCGGGGCGTCGAGCAGCGCGGCGATGTCGAAGGCGTTCACCACCGCGTAGTTGCTGCGGTTGTTGTTCATCAGGGCGTGCACCGTCACGCCCTGCTCGCTGGCGGCGCGGATGGCCGGTACCCACTGCTGCAGCTCCTGCGGCCGGTACAGGTAGTCGAAACGCTCGCCGCTCGTCTCGGTGCGGCGATACCACGTCTTGCGGTTGCGCCCGAGGAACCTGGCGATGCACAGCTTCGGCGACGTGATCGCGAGATGCGGCGGCGCCGTGGCGCTGCCGATTTGCGGCGCGTCGACGCCGACGTAGACGCAATCCAGCTCGCGCAGCAGCTCCTCCGTCTCCGGCCATGCGCCGTCCGCGAACCACGACTCATGGCGGAACTCGATCGCGACGATGTCGTCAAGGTGCCGCTCGCGAGCGGCGAGCAATAGTTCGCGCGCGTCCGGTTTGTTCGTGAACCACGGCGGAAACTGGTAGTGGATCGCGCGCAGCTTGCCGCTGTCGCGCAGCGGTTCCAGTGCGGCGAGAAAGTCGCGCTCCTCCTCGACCGTGGCCGGCCGCAGGGTACGTCCCTCACGGTCGTGGCCTGTGAGGCTTCGGTACGCCTTGACGTTGAAGACGAAGTCGTCGGGCGTCCGGGCCACCCACCCCTCGGCGACCGCAGGCTTCGGGATGCCGTAGAAGGTGGTGTCGATCTCGACGATCGGGAAGTACCGCGCGTAATACGAGAGCCGGTCGCGCGCTCGGCTGGGACGCTCCAGGTCCGCGGGATAGAAGCGCTCGTGGTCGGCCCAGTTACAAGTGCCGACGAGGATCGGCGCTGCCATGACATCGCTCCGCCGGGTGTTCGAGTGTTGCTGTTCAAACAGTAACCGAGCCGCGACCGGCAGGCCGCGTCGGTGCGGATACGATCGCCGGGTTGTGCGACGGCTGAAGATGGCCTGATGCCGACGCTCACCCTTCCGGAAGGGAAAGCGTCGGCTCCTGCCGCGCTCAGGCTCACGCCGGTTCAGCGGCTGTGGTTGGTCTGCGCCGCCTGCCTTGTGGCGGCAGGCGTCTTGTGGATCGCCGCCGTCCGCGGTCTTCCCGTTCACGGCTCACCGCGGCTTTCGTGGTGGTGGCTGGTGCTCCCGTTTGCTGCGACTGAGCTGTGGCCGCTCATCGTCGGCATGCGGCGACGCACGGCGTCGCTCGGCATGTCGGCCTGTCCGCTGGTCGTCGCGCTTGCCTACTCCGCCCCGCCCGACCTGCTGATCGCGTACACGCTGGGAGCGTCGATAGCGGCCGCAACCCGACGGCCGTTCAACGCGAACCGCACAGCGTTGCTCTTGGCGCAGGTGCTCGTGTTCAGTGCGGTCGCCGAGCTCGTGTTCAACGCCATCGCAGCGCCCGGCGCGCGCGACTGGCAGGTCTTCCTCGGGCTCGCCGTTGCCGTCGCAGCGGTCACCGCGGGCAACCTTGGTCTGATCGTTGGTGGCGCGGCATTGGAACAGCGTGTCTCCCGCGTCGAAGCGCTGGCGCAGCTTGTGCACGGGGCCGCCGGTGCGGTTGCTGCGCTATGCCTTGGCGTCATCGCAGTCGAGGTCATCGGGGTCGACGTTCCCGTGTTGGCCTTCGTCGCGGTGTTGGGCCTCGGGATACTGCTGTGCTACCGCGCCTACACCGTCGAGCGGCAGGAACGCGATGCACTCGAGTTCCTGCATCGCGCCGGCGACGCACTGGGCTCCCGAGAGCTCGAGTCGGCGCTGGTCCAGCTCCTGCGTCGGGCGCAGTCCATGTTCAACGCAGAGCTGGCGCAGCTGACGATCTTTCCGTCGTCTCTTGGCGAGAAGGCCTTTCGCACGACGGTCCGCGCGCACGAGGCCGACCAGGTGATGGAACCGGTGGAGCTGGGCCAGCTCGACGACCTGCTCGAAGCGGAGTCGAACGGGGTCATCATCGAACGCGCCAAGTCACCGCAACCCGCCGCCGACATGCTGGCTCGGCGCGGCATCGACGAGGCGATGGTCGCCCTGCTGCGTGGCGAGACACGCATGCTCGGCAGCCTCGTCGTCGGCGGCCATGTCGATGCGCGGTCGTTCGATCGCCACGACCTGCAGCTGTTCCAGACGCTCGCGGTGCAGACGACGACGACACTGGAGAACGGGCGCATGGAACGCTCGATCGCACGCCTCACCGAGCTGCAGGAACAGCTCGCACATCAGGCGTTCCACGACGCGCTCACGGGACTCGCCAATCGCACATTGTTCGGTGATCGCATCGAGCACGCCCTCGAGCGCAGTAGCCGCGGCGGGCGGAGTGTCGCCGTCCTGTTCATCGACGTCGACGACTTCAAGGGCGTCAACGACACATTCGGACACGCTGCGGGAGACGGGCTGCTCGTCGGACTCGCCGATCGGCTGCGCAGCACGCTGCGCCGCCCGGACACCGCAGCCAGACTCGGTGGCGACGAGTTCGCCGTGCTGCTCGAGGATCTCGACGAGTCGAACGAAGCGGATGTCGTGGCGCGGCGCATCTTCGAGGCGCTCCGCTCGCCGTTCGACGTCAACGGTCAGACGGTCAACGTTCGTGTGTCGATCGGAGTCGCGATTGCACAGCGTGCAGGCGACAGTGCGAGCAACCTGATGCGGCACGCCGACGTCGCGATGTACTCCGCGAAGGGGTCGGGAAAGGACCGGTGGGTCGTGTTCGCGCCGGGAATGGAAACGGACATCGTCACGCGTCACCGTCTCCGCACTGAGCTCGAGGTGGCGCTCGGCAACGACCAGTTCGCTGTGCACTATCAGCCTATCGTCGACCTGCGCAGCGGTGACATCACGGGCCTCGAGGCATTGGTGCGCTGGCGTCATCCCGCGCGAGGACTTGTGGGACCGGACGACTTCATCGCCATGGCGGAGGAGTCGGGGCTCATCCTCCAGCTCGGCGACCACGTCCTGCGCAGCGCATGCGCCGCATTGCTTCGCTTCCAGGCGCGCAACCCGCGTCGCACTCCGCTGTCGGTCGCCGTGAACATCTCGGCGCGCCAGCTGCAGCAACCGCTCTTCGTCGAAAACGTTCTCGCCATCGTCGCGGAGAGTGGCGTGCTCCCGCACGCGTTGACGCTCGAGCTCACCGAGAGCATCCTGCTCGGTGACACGTCGTCGAGCATCGTCAAGCTCGAGGCGCTGCAACGTGCAGGCGTGCGCATCGCCATCGACGACTTCGGCACCGGCTACTCATCGCTGAGCTACCTTCGCCAGCTACCCGTTGACATCCTCAAGATCGCGAAACCCTTCGTCGACGATCTCGCCGCGGCGCACCCGAACAGCGACTTCGTCAGCGCGATCGTCGGGCTGGCGTCGGCGCTAC
>JBHEMA010000260.1:0-2687 GCA_046262795.1 Candidatus Dormibacteria bacterium
ATCTTCGGCGCAGCGGAGATGGTGCTGACCGGCTACGTCATCGGCACGCTGCGTCGCCAGACTCCTGAGGCGTTCGCACGTGACGAAGAGCAGATGCTCTCGCTTTTGCTGCACGGCCTCGCCTCAGCGCCCTGATCCAGACCGTCCGCGGATTGGGCGTAGGGGCACTATAGTGGCTCCATGGCCATAAAAGTGACCGCTACCGAGGCGAAGGCGCGGATTCTCAGCTTGCTCGACGAAGTGGCGGGCGGGGATGAGGTCGAAATCACGAAGCACGGGCGCACGGTGGCCCGCTTGATTCCGGCCAATGGGCCGCGGGCGCTCGAGGGACACCTCCGCGGCGTCGCCAAGTCCAACGCTCCCGACGAGGAGCTTTTCACCACCGGACTGACGTGGGATGCGAGCCGGTGACGCTCCTGCTCGACACACACGTCGTTCATTGGTGGTCTGCAGAGCCGGAGCGGCTGAGCCGCAAAGCGAGTGAAGCGGTCCGCGAGGCCGACGAGCTCGCTGTCGTCGACGTCACCTGGTTCGAGCTGGCATGGATGGCGCGACACGGACGCATCGTTTTGCGCGTCCCGATTCTGTCCTGGTTGCTGCAACTGTCGCAGCAGCTGCGCACCATCGTCGTCACGCCGGAGATCGCGGACATCGCGGTGGCGCTCGCGGATTCGTTTCCTGGCGACCCTGCCGACCGCCTCATGTATGCCACCGCCGTCGAACGCGGTTGGCGGCTCGTCACCAAGGACAGCCGCCTGCGCCGACATCCGCATCCCGGCCCTCTGACGCTGTGGTGAGTTGCTCAGAGCTGACCGGCCTGTAATTCGTTCCACCATGTATCGACCTGCGCGTGCGTGGCGTCGAGTGCGCCACGATTGTCGATGACCCACGTCGCCCGCTGACGCTTCTCCTCGATCGGCAGCTGCGCCGCGAGGCGCTGTGACGCCGCGTCTGCGTCGATGCCGTCGCGCGCCATCAAGCGGGTCACCTGCACCGTTTCCGGCGCATACACCAGCAGCACGCCTTCGAACATCTCCTCGCGGTTGTTCTCGAACAGCAGTGGGATGTCGACGATGACCACCGGAGCATCCGCGGCGATGGCATCCGCGATGCGCTGCTGGGTCAGCTCGGCGATGCGTGGGTGCGTGATGCGCTCGAGGTCGCGCCGCGCTTGTTCGTCGGCGAAGACGATCGTTGCCGTCGCCGCACGGTCGAGCGACCCGTCCGGTGCGATGACGGTGTCGCCGAAGCGCGCACGAATCTCGGCAAGCGCGGGTTGACCGGGCCGCACGACGTCGTGCGCGAGCTCATCGGCGTCGACGACGGTGGCGCCATGCGCAGCCAGCATGGAAGCCACCGTGGACTTGCCGGTCGCGATCCCGCCTGTCAATCCGATGACATGCATTGCGCTCGACCGTACACGCTGAAACCCTTGCTACAGTGGCGATCGTGATCAGAGCCCTTCGAGCGCTCACGCTCGCGGCCAGCCTCGGTGTCACGGTCGTCGCGTGCGGCGGGGGCAGCAGCTCGGCCAATCAACCATCGCTGGACCAGCTGCCGACGATCAAGTTCGTGGGCAACGACACCTGTCCTACGAGCGGCGCCATGAACTACTTCACCGGATCCAACAACGCGGTCAAGCCGGCGCCGGTGAACAGCTTGCCCGCCGTCGGCCAGGCGATCGACGAGATGCCGCACGCGCACATCAATCCGCCCGCGAAGGTGACGTACAACCACAATCCGCCGACGAGCGGGTGTCACTACAACCTCGGCTACGGCAACGCGCCCATCCAAGCGGGCGCCTACAACCAGCCGGTCGACTCCGAGTACTGGGTGCACAACCTCGAGCACGGATACGTCGCCATCCTCTACAACTGCCCCAGCGGCTGCGACACGCAGTTCCAGCAGCTGCGCACCTGGTACAAGGGCCTGCCGCCGGAATCAGGCGTTCCGTACCCGCGCGTCGTCATCCTGCCGTACGCGAACATGAACGTGCCATTCGCGGCTGTGTCGTGGGACTGGTACGACCCGATTCCCGTGTTCAGCATCGACGAGGTGCAGAAGTTCTACGACAACCACAAGGGCAACGCGGCCGAGAAGGGCGGTCAGTAGCAGGACCCGCCGGCGGCCCAGCCGGCGTCGCCGCGGATGAAGAGCTGACGATCGCCGTCGTCGAGCACGTGCGTCCATCCCTGCGTGTGTGACAGCTGTGCGGTGAGGGCCCCGCGCGGATACAGCACCGCAGTCGTGCCGCTCTGATTCAAGAGGTCGAGCGCTGAGGGCGATGTCTGCGCATCGGCGGCGATGCGGTAGTAGCGCTGGAACACCTGCAGGCTCAACGCGTCCGACTCGCCGTACGCGTACACGGTCGCGTGTGGCCACACGCGGTACGCGACGTAGCCGCCGTCGAAGTACGCGGTGAAGACGCGCTGCGGTGTCGGCGCGTCTGCGACGACGCGTGACGCGCACGTCGGATACACGGCGGCGATGCCCTGCGGTTGCGCCGACGCCTGCACGCGCGCGCCGGCGTACAGCAACGCTGCGGCGCTCGCGCCGACGATGATCGCTCCGAGACCGATAGTGCTCGCGTTGACCACGATGCGCCGCTGCGCCGTGCGCACGCCCCTTTGGCCGATGTGCGCCACGAGATCGCTGCCACACGCCATCCACACCGGCGCGACGATCGC
>JBHEMA010000261.1:0-4780 GCA_046262795.1 Candidatus Dormibacteria bacterium
CACGCGGCGCAACACCGTCTCCACGACGTCGCGGTCGAAGCCCATCTCCACGACGTCGGATACCGTGTGCCGTTCGTCGATCACATGGAAGAGGATGACGTCGATCGTGGCGTATGGCAGACCGAGGTCGGTCTCGTCGGACTGACCCTCGAACAGGTCGGCGCTCGGCGGCTTGTGCTGCACGCGTTCGGGCAAGTCGACGGCTGCACTCATCGCGTAGACCTGCGTTTTGTAGAGGTCGCCGATGGGATTGAGCGCGCTCGCCATATCGCCGAACAGAGTGCCGTAGCCGAGCAGCAACTCGGTCTTGTTCGACGTCCCCAGAACGAGCGCGTTGTACACCATGGAACAGTCGTACAGAACGGTCATGCGCTCGCGCGCCATCTTGTTGCCGCGCCTCGTGCGATCGGCTTCGGGGAACCGCTCGAAGTAGGCGTCGATCTGCGCGGAGATGTCGATAACCTCCGGGTCGATGCCGTACTGAGCGCACACGGCGCGAGCGTCATCGACGCTGTCGGCACTGCTGGTGCGATAGGGCATGCTGACTGCGTGCACATGCTCAGCGCCGAGACTGCGGCAGGCGAGTGCCACGACCAGCGATGAATCGACGCCACCCGACGCACCGACGACGACCTCGCTGAATCCGGCCTTGCTCACCTCGTCGCGGATGAAGCCGCAGAGCAGCTCCGCCGCGACGCCGGTGTCAATCGCCAGAACGTCGGCTGCGGAGGCGCTCGGTCTCGGCGTCGTTGACATCGTGTCGCTCGTCACTCAGCACGGGGTACGCGATGCGCGCCCGGCGCACCGCGCTCTTCTCCAAACGGTGATAGCTGACGGTCTCGCCGGAACCGGCGGGCTCGCCGGCGAGGACGCCATCCGGGCCGACGACACGTGACCCGCCCCAGAACGCGATGCCATCCTCGTATCCGACGCGATTGCAGTACACGACGTAGGCCGTGAACAATTGGGCGTAGGTGCGGGTCATCACGTCGTAGCTCTGGGCTGTGCCCAGCGCCGCGCCGCGCAGCACCCCGCGACCCGGTGAGGCGGACGAACACAGGAACACGTCGACACCCTGCCGAGCCAGCAGCGCCGGCGCCGTCGGGTGCCACATGTCCTCGCAGACCAGGATGCCTGCGCGCCAGCGCCTGCCACCGTGCACGCCGGCGTCGAACGCACGGAAGCGGTCGCCCGGCGCCATGTATCGCTGCTCATCGAAGATGCCGTATGTCGGCAGGTACACCTTGGCGTGCAGCTGCCGGATTGCGCCCTGCGCGATGTACAGGCACGCATTGAGGAAGCGTGCGTCCTCGGTCTCGATGACACAGCCGACGACGGCGTCGACGTCGCGGCATGCATTCACAAGCGTGCCGATCTCATCCGAATCGAGGCGCAGCGCGACGTCAGGCACCAGGTCTTTGAGGAAGTACCCGGTGAGTGACAGCTCGGGAAAGACGACCACATCGGCGCCGTGCTCCCGCGCCTCGGCGAGGACGGACAGATGACGCTCGAGGTTGCGGGGCACGTCGCCCAGCCGGGGCGCGATCTGCGCCAGCGCCGCGGTGAAGCCTCCGCTGGCTCGCGTGTTCGTGACCGGGCGCGCTTGTGGCTCCGTGACGACGCGTTGATCAACGGCCATGCGTCGATTGTCCCATGGAGTGACCGTGGACAAATCGCGCCACCAGGGCGGCTGCGTCCGCTGCGGGCGCTCGCACCTGTTCTGCGGGTGGCAGTGCGCGCAGGAAAACCTCGCCGTAATCGCGTGCGCTGAGCCGCTCGTCACACAGCACCACGGCGCCACGATCGCTCGCACCGCGAATGAGTCGCCCGAATCCCTGGCGCAACTGGATCACCGCCATGGGCAGCACGTATTGCGAAAACGGATCACGCAGTCCGTCAGTGCGCGCTCGAACCAGCGGATCGGTCGGCACCGCGAACGGCAGCTTGTGGATGACGACACAGCGCAGCCGCTCACCGGGGATGTCGACCCCCTCCCAGAAGCTGCTGGTGCCGAGCAGCACCGTGCGCGGGTCTTCGAGGAAGCTGCGCAGGATCTGGCGCCGGGTGCCGTCGAGTCCCTGACCGAGCAGCGCGATGCCTTTGCGCTGCAGGCGCTCGTGGATCAGCGCGTGCACGCGGCGCAGCGGTCCGTAGCCGGTGAAGAGCACCAGCGTGTGACCGTCCAGTCGCTCGGCGATGGATCTCACCAGCTCGGCGACGACGTCATCGTGCTGCGGGTCGTCGTAGGGAGGCACGCCGCCCGTCAGCACGCAGAGCGCGTTCCGCAGGTAGTCGAACGGTGACGGCAGTGCCAGCTCCTCGGCTCCATCGCCGATACCGGTGCGGCGGCGCATGAAGTCGAAGCTGTCCGCGATGGCGAGAGTGGCCGACGTCAGGACCACGCTGTCGCATCGGTCGTACACGCGCTCACGCAACGGCTCGGCCACGCTGACGGGAGCCTCATGCAGCTCCGCGTGTTCGGCACGCAGCTCGAGCCATGTGACATAGCCGCTGCGTGGGACGCACAGCACCCGCTCGATCGCTGCTGCCAGCTCGGTGCACGCGACCGCGGCTACTTCGATCTCGTCATCTGCACGATCGGGCTGTGGCAGCAACGTCTGCTCCACCTCCGAGCTGGCGGTGTGGTGCTGGAGCAGCAGCGCGAGCTCGCGCATCGTTGAAACCGCATGACGCGCGGACCGGTTGAGCGTGCTGTAGCGCGCATCGGCGCGCACGCTGTCGTTGAGCGCCATGCGCGCGTTGCCAGCGCGCTCCATGCCGAGATGCTCGGCGATGAACGCCTTGGCGTCGCCGAACACACGCGCGACGGCTGAACGCTCTCGTTCGACCGCGGTCCACAGCTCGGTCGCATTCTTGACCGGGATACGATCGAGCACGAGCGTCACGTCCAAGGCGCGCACCGCCGCGCCCAGCTGGCGCGTCGCCGCGGCCTCGAGCTGATGCGCCTCGTCGACGATGAGCGCGTCGAACGGTGCCAGCACCTGCCCTTGCCGTTCTGCGTCAGCCAGGAGCAGCGCTTGGTTTGTGACGATGATGGCGGCTACTGCGGCGCGGTCGCGAGCCCGCACCATGTGGCAACGGCGGGTCGCCCAGTTGACACACGCGGCGCCGAGACAGTCGTCGCGGTCGGACGCGACGCGCTGCCAGTACGGCTCCTCCTCGGCAGGGAGACGGAGCTCGGCGCGGTCGCCGGTTTGTGTGTGCGTGAGCCAGACGAGCAGCTTGAGCTTGAACCGGATGGCGTCGACGTCGACGCGGCGCCCGTCCACATCTGGCTGCGCGAGGAACCGTGACCAGCGGCGCAGGCTGATGTAGTGACTGCGTCCCTTCAGGATGGCGGTGGTCACCGGCGGATCGACGAGGTGCGCGACCGCAGGCAGATCGTGCTCAATGAGCTGCTCCTGCAGCGTCACCGTGTTGGTCGCCACGACCGCGCGTCGCTGACCACGAGCCGCCCACAGGGTGAGCGGCACGAGGTACGCGAGAGACTTGCCGACGCCCGTGCCGGCTTCCACCATGAGGCGACGGCGGCGTTCGAGCGTCTGGGCGACCGCACGCGCCATCTCGACCTGCACGTGGCGGTGCTCATGCGGTCGGCCCCGTGCCAGCGGGCCGTCCGGTTGCAGCGCCGCCACCGACGCATCCTCGAGTGACAGCGAAGCCAATGTTGCGGTGACCGGCTTCGCACCATTCGTCGACGCGCGCACCGGCGCAGACGGCGGCAGGCTGCGTGGCCTGCTCGACGCGCCGTGTGAGGCGCGCGAGGGCACCACGTTGGCGAAGAAGTCCGCCAGCGCGGCGCCCGCGGGGCGCGATACCCGCCGCATCTCCTCGCGAACATGCGGCGACAGCGCCGCTGCGGTGTCGGCGAGGAGCGCGAACAGCGCGCCGGTCGCCTCCGCGTCGCTCAGCGCGCGGTGCGGGCGGTCGTGCGGGAGCTGCAGCAGTCGACCAAGCTGGGGTAACCCGTGTGTCTCGAGCGTCGGCAGCAGGATTCACGCAAGCTCGAGCGTGTCGAACGACGGGCGTCGCTCGAACGCCTCAGGAGCCAGCAGCACGCAGAAGTGCATGTCGAAGGCGCCGCCGTGGGTGATCAGCTGTGCGCCCTCGCAGAACTCGGCGAGCTGCGCCATTGCCTCCGCCGGGCTCGGCGCACCGTCCACGTCGTCAGCGGTGATGCCGACGAGTCGCTGCACCGCGAGCGGGATGGGGATGCCGGGGTCGACGATGAGCTGCAGGTCGGCGACGCGGTGCAAATCGCCGTCGTACCGCACCGCACCGATCTCGAGCACGCGATCGTTCTTCGGCGAGAGACCGGTCGCCTCCAGGTCGAAAGCGACGTACGGCGCCGCGCTCACGCCGCTGGGCGGCTGGCCGTGGGCAGCAACGCGGCGACGCGCGACATCATCAGATCGGCGGCCGCCTGGTTGCTCAACGGTCTGCCGTCCTGTCCCCTCGTCGGGAGGCGGAACGGCTCGCCGATGCGCTGATGCACGTCGGCGCGGCGCGGAATCCATGCGCCGCGCGGCAGCACCTTGTCGCTTCCCCAGCTGGCGACAGGAACGATGGGTGCTCCGGAATGCCGCGCGATGAACCCGGCGCCGGCGTGCGCGTGGTGCAGCTGTCCGTCTGGCGAACGCGTGCCTTCCGGGTACACGAGCAGGACGTCGTCGCGCTCCAGATGGTCGAGCGCCTGACGCAGCGCGGTACGGTCGGGGCTGTCACGCACCACAGGAAATGTGTGGCACTTGCGAAAGAG
>JBHEMA010000262.1:0-4232 GCA_046262795.1 Candidatus Dormibacteria bacterium
TTCGGCGCAGCACGTCGCCGCATACCGCATGAGTGAGCTTGCGGGCGATGTGCGCGCGATCGTTACCGAGCTCGGCGCCGATCGGTATCACGTCATAGGTCACGACTGGGGCGGCACCGTCGCATGGACTCTCGCCGGCGACGATGACCACCGGCTGCAGTCGGTGACGGTGCTGTCGACGGCGCACTCGTTGGCGCTGCTGCACGCGCTGCGCGGCATAGAGCAGCGAGCGCGCTTCTCGTACATGGCGGTCCTGCAGGTGCCGCGCCTTCCCGAGGCGATGTTCAGCGCTGCCGGTGGCGTGGTCGTAGAGCGAATGCTCATGGCAACCGGGTTGCCACGCGCGATCGCGCGCCGCGACGTCGATCACCTTCGTCGTGTCGGTCCGACGGGCGCACTCAACTGGTATCGCGCGCTGCGGATACAGCCTCGCGAGCGTCCGCGTCCGTCGGCGGTGCCATCGCTGTACGTCTGGGGAGCCGGTGACGCCGCGTTCGGCCGCGACGCCGCTGAGCAGACCGAACAGCATGTCAACGCTCCGTATCACTTCGTTGAGCTCGAAGGTGCGTCGCATTGGATTCCAGACCTCTATTGGCGGGACATCGACGACCTGGTGCGCGACCATCTCGGTCCCGCGCGTCGCACCACCCGCGCATCGACGCGCCGGCGGCCCGCGCGCGCCCGCGCCACTTCGTGACGACCGTCGAGGTCACCGGTCTCGCGCAGCAGCAATCGTGGGACAGCGATGCGCTCCCACCGGTCGAGCAGGTTCGCCCGGGATTGTGGTCCATCCCGGTTCCTTTGCCCCGCAACCCGCTCCGCTACGTCATCGTGTACGCGCTCGAGCTGCGTGACGGCGTCGCCATCGTCGACACCGGATGGAGCACAGAGGACGCGTGGAAGGCGCTCACCGACGGCCTGACGCAAGCGGGGTACACCCCCGCAGACGTGCGCGCCGCGCTGATCACACACATCCACCCCGATCACTTCGGCCTCGCCGGCCGGGTGCGCGAGGCATCAGGCGCGTGGATCGCGTTGCATCCGGCGGATGCCGCGTTGCTGCCGTCGCGATACGGCATCGACATCGACGAGCTGCTCACACGGATGCGCGGCTTTCTCGCTGGTTGCGGCGTGCCCGCCGAGGTGCTCGACGAGCTCACTGAAGCGTCGATGGGCATCCGCGAGTTCGTCGCACTGGTGCAGCCCGACGTCATGCTGCAGCACGGCGAGCGCGTGCCACTCGATGACTGGGAGCTGTACGCGGTGCACACGCCGGGTCACTCACCGGGGCACTGATGTTTCCACGACCGCGGACGCAGGCTCCTGTTGAGCGGAGACCACGTGCTGCCACGTATCAGCCCCAACGTCTCGCTGCATGCCCAGCAACCCGACAATCCTCTCGCAGACTTCCTCGACGCGCTGCAGCGCGTGCGCCTGCTCGATGTCGACGAAGTGCTGCCCGCGCATGAGTGGCGGTTTCGCGGCCTCGCCGGACGCATCGACGAGCTCATCACCCACCACGATGCGCGCCTCGCCGAAGTCGTTTCCGTTCTCGTCGAGCATCCGGGCGCCACTGCGTGGGATGTGACACTGCGCCTGACGTGGTCGCGCGATTGGACGGAGGTGAAGGGATACATGCGACGCGCCGCAATCGGGGAGACGCTCGCACACCTCACGCTGCTCGAGAGCCGCGGACGTGCGCGGCGCGAGGGTGTGCAGCCGGCGCGCTGGTACCCGGCCGGCTAGGCTGCGATGAGTTTCAGCTGGCGCAGCTCCTGGGTCAGCGCGTCGCCCGTCATCGCGCCGAGACGGCTCGCAACGAGGTGCCCACCCGAGTCGTAAAAGGCCGTCACCGGCATACCCGGCACGCCCTCCACGCTCTCACGCAGGCCGCTGAGCTGCGAGCCGCCGACATCACGCGCGAGCGGCCACGCAGCGATACCTGTCTGTCGCGCGAGCCCCAACCCATCGCCGTTCTCCTCCGAATCAATCCCGACGAACGCAACCTCACCGTGGAGTCGCTGCGAGACTCGCATGAACTCGGGAAGCTCCGACGTGCAGCTGGTGCACCAGCTGGCAAAGAAGTCGACGACAACCGCATGGCCGCGGAACTGCGACAGCGATACCTGTCCCGTGCCGCTCAGCGACGGCAGCGACCAGGACTCAGCCGCCGTCGAGCTTGACGGCGCCGGTGGGGACGGCTGACGCGACAGCAGCAACACCATCACCAGCGCTGCCGCCACCGCGACCACAACGGCTGCAACGGCGGCTCTCATGCCATCGAGAGCACGGATGCGCCCTGTACAGCACCCACGCGCAGCCGTTGCAGCGCATCGTTGGCATCCTCGAGTGGATGCACCTCGACATGCGTGCGCACCGGAACGCGTGGAGCGATGCGAAGAAACTCGACACCGTCGGCGTGTGTGAGATTCGCCACCGAGCGCACGACGCGCTCCTCCCAGAGGATCGAGTAGGGGAACGAGGGAATGTCGCTCGTGTGAATGCCACCACACACGACGACACCCGCCGGACGCACCGCGCGAAGTGCGGCGGGCACCAGGTCGCCCGCGGGCGCAAAGATGATCGCGGCATCGAGCAGCTCCGGAGCAGGGCCCATGGCGTCGCCGGCCCACACCGCGCCGAGCTCGCGGGCAAAGCGCTGTGACGCATCGTCGCCGGCGCGTGTGAATGCGTATACCTGCTTGCCCGCGTGCAGCGCGATCTGCGTCAGGATGTGTGCCGCCGCGCCGAACCCGTACAGGCCGAGGCGCTGCGCATCGCCGGTGAACCGATAGGCGCGGAAACCGATGAGCCCGGCGCACAGGAGTGGCGCCACCTGCAGGTCGTCGTAGCCGTCGGGAAGTCGCAGGCAGGCGGCCGCGTGCGCGACGGTCTCTTCGGCATAGCCGCCGTCCACCGTGTACCCGGTGAAGCGCGCGTCGCGACAAAGGTTCTCGCGGCCGGCGCGGCAGTACTGGCACGTGCCGTCGGTCCAGGCGAGCCACGGGACACCGACGCGGTCACCCACGCTCACCCCGGTGACGCCGTCACCGACCTCCATGATGCGGCCGACGACCTGGTGTCCCAAGACGAGCGGCAGCTTCGGATCGGGCAGCTGGCCGTCGAGCACATGCAGATCGGTGCGGCACAGCGCGCAGGCGCTGACCTCGATGCGCACCTGGCCCGCGCCGAGCGCGGTCCTGCGAAGACCGGCGGCACGCAGCGGCGCGCCTTGCTGCTCGAGGACCATCGCCCGCATTTGCGGCCATGATGCGCGGCCGTCGTGACGGCGTGACGGCTTGGTGGCCGCTCGCCAGCGTGCCGCGGGCCCCGGCAATACTTCGATCGACAGCCACCTTTGAGGGGGAACCCCAGCCACCATGCCCGCGCTGCGCGTGCTGCTAGCCGACGACGATCCGCGACTGCTGCACATCGTCGGCATGTACCTGCGCATGGAGGGCTTCGACGTCGTCACCGCCGAGGACGGCGGCGAAGCGGTGCAACTGCTCGGCGACACGGGCTTCGACGTCGCCATCCTCGACGTGATGATGCCGGAGGTCGACGGCGTCGAGATCTGTCAGCGCATCCGCGCCAACCCCGCGACGCACGAGATGCCGGTGCTGATCTTCACCGCGCTGTCGCGTGCAAGCGACGCAGAACGCGCCCGGCTCGCCGGCGCCACGCACATGATCACGAAACCCTTCAGCCTTCCGGGACTGGGCGCCGTTGTCCGCGCATGCGCCACTGAACCGAGCGCGTTGGCGAGTTGAGAACCGTCGGCGAAGGCGGATGTTTGCCGCCCGAGCTGACACCGCGGGGCAAGGGCTCCCGCAGGCGGAACCCCTTGCCCCTGCGTGTTCAGGTCAGATTGAGGAACGTGGAGTAGAGCGCGAGGCCGCACACCGCGACCGTCCCGCCGTAGACCGCGAGGATCATCCAGGCCGGACGCTTGCTCGCCTTGTCGAGGGCGGCGCGCCATGCCTGCTCGGGGAGCCGATCACGGATGTCGTAGAGGATCGAAAACTGCCGGTCGCCGAAGTACCGCAACGGGATCTGCGCCTCGATCCCGTTCACATGGAACCCGCCGGGCATCCGCCAGTTCTGGTTCGTGGTCTGCGGGTTGCGCATCACGAGGCAGAGACCGGCGTCGCGCTTGTTGACGACACCCACGACCTGGTCCCAACCCGCGGTGAAGTGGTGCTTGCCGCGGGCGAAGGTGATCCCGTCGTGGG
>JBHEMA010000263.1:0-8089 GCA_046262795.1 Candidatus Dormibacteria bacterium
TGGTGCCCCGGCACCGACCACGCCGCCATCGCCACCCAGAACGTCATCGAGCGTCAGCTCAGTGATGAAGGCACAACCAAGGAAGTGATAGGTCGCGAGAAGTTTCAAGCACGCGTCGACGCGTGGTACGCGGAGTACGGCGGACGCATCTATGAACAGATGCGCCGTCTCGGTTACACGTGTGACTGGGAGCGCTCACGCTTCACCCTCGACCGCGAGTACGTGCGCGCAATTCGTCTCGTCTTCAAGACGCTGTTCGACGAAGGGCTCATCTACCGCGGTCCGCGCATCGTCAACTGGTGTCCTCGCGATCGCTCGGCGATCAGCGACGAGGAGATCGAGTGGCGCGAGCATACCGACCGTCTGTATCACCTGCGCTATCCGCTCGAGGGCGGTGGTGATGTCGTTGTCGCGACGGTACGTCCCGAGACGATGCTCGGCGATACGGCGGTTGCGGTGGCTCCGGACGATCCACGGTATGCGTCCATTGTCGGAAGGACCGTGGTGCTGCCGTTGACCGGACGTCGTGTCACGGTGATCGCTGACGACGCGGTGAAGAAGGAGTTCGGCAGCGGCGCTCTCAAGGTGACGCCGGCGCACGACCCCACCGACTACGAGATCGGCCGCCGGCACGCCCTCGACGTGGTCAGTGTCATCGCGCCGGACGGCACGATGGACGTGCCCGAGGTGCCGCAATTCCATGGCATTGTCGCCGAGCAGGCGCGGCCACTCGTCGTCGATGCTCTGCGCCACGCCGGTGCGTTCGTCGGCGACGAGGAGTACGTGCACGACGTCGGTCACTGCGACCGCTGCGGCCATGTCCTCGAACCACTGATCAGCGAACAGTGGTGGGTGAGCATGAAGACACTGGCTTCGCCGGCAATCGAGGCTGTCGAGAAAGAGGAGATCACCTTTCACCCGCGCCGCTATGGCGGCGTCTACCTCGACTGGATGCGCAACATCCGCGACTGGTGCATCAGCCGACAGATCTGGCTCGGTCACGCGATTCCCGTGTCGACGTGCGCCAACAGACACAGATTTGCCTGGGTCGACGAACCATCCGCATGCGACCAATGCGGCGACACGCACCTCGTCCACGACCCCGATGTGCTCGACACGTGGTTCAGCAGCGCGCTGTGGCCGTACGCCATCTTCGGCTGGCCCCAGGACACAATCGATCTGCGCCGCTTCTATCCAACCGATGTGCTCGTGACCGGTCGGGACATCATCTTTCTCTGGGTTGCGCGCATGATCATGACCGGCATCAAGTTCACCGAGCGCAACCCGTTCACGCAGGTGATGATCACGAGCATCATCCAGGCGGCCGATGGGTCGCGCATGAGCAAATCGAAGGGAAACGTCGTCGATCCGCTCGAGATGGTGGAGCGATATGGGGCCGATGCGGTGCGCGCATGGGCGGCAGCGGTCGGCACGGGAAGTCAGGACGTGCGCTTCGACGCGGAGCGCGTCGAGGCGTACCAGCGTTTCGGCAACAAGCTCTGGAACGTGACCAGGTTTCTCGTCACACGCCTCGGTCGTGGCGGTGAAACGATGCAGCTGCCCACGGAGCCTGATACGCACGCACTGCGTGCCGAAGACCGATGGATGCTCACCGAGCTCGCCCGGCTCGTCGATGACGTCGACGCGTCATTCGCTACGTATCGCTTCCACGACGCGGTGAGCCGGCTGTACGACGTCGCCTGGCACGGCTTCTGCGACTGGTACGTGGAGATGGCGAAGGCGCGCCTGCGCGACGACGCTGACGAGTCCTCGCGCAACGCCGCCGCCTGGACCGCCGTGACGACTCTCGACGTCATCCTGCGGCTCCTGCATCCCTTTATGCCGTTCCTCACAGAGGAGTGCGCGCAGCACCTGCCGGGTGCGGCGGACTCGCTCCAGAGCCGACAATGGCCGTCAGTCCCTGACACGTGGCGGGACGATCGCGCCACGAGGGCGCACGAGGAGGTCGGCTGGGTGATCGATCTGGTGCAGCGCATTCGAGCGCTGCGGCAGGAGCGCGGCGGCGGCACAAGCCGCGATGGAGTGAGCTTTGCGCTCGACGGCGACACGCAGTCGATGCGCCGCGAGGACGCGGCTTCACTCTTGGCCGAACTCGTCCCTGCGACCGTGACCGATCCACTGCCCGGCGATGTGCGCGCGGACGTGGAAACCGCCGGAAGTCTGCGCGCCGCGGTCGTCGTCGCGGCAGCAGCTCCCGAAGACCGCGGCCGTGCCGTGCGCCGCCTCGAGGAGCTGCAGCGCGCCATCGACACCATGCGCACGCAGCTCGACAACACCGCCTTTGTGGAGCGCGCGCCACAGCATGTCGTCGACGCTGTTCGTCGCCGGCTCGGACAAAGCGAGAGTGAGGCCGCCACCATCCGCCGCTCGCTCGACGGAGATGCAGCGTGATCGCTGCAGATGCGGCGTCGGTCATCAACATCGTCGTCGTCGCAGTCGTCATCTACCTCGGCATGTTGTGGCTGGCGCTCGCGTTCTACGTCGTGCGCGACGCCCGCCGGCGCTCACCGTCGCCGTTGCTGCTGGTGATCGCCTGCGTACTCGGGTTCGTGCCGCCGTTTCTCGGCGCACTGGTGTACATCGTGTTGCGTCCGCCGCGAACGATTGAAGAAGAGCGCGCCTTCGCCATCGAGGAACAAGCCTTCTTCGAACCGGGGCTCGACGGCACGGGACAGACGCGCCCGTGTCCCACATGCGGACGCGACATCGAGCAGGACTTCATCGTGTGCCCGTATTGCCGCACGCAGTTTGCGCGACGCTGCACGGCGTGCGACCGCGCGTTGCGACTCGGGTGGGCGGTCTGCCCCTACTGCGCGACAGAGGTCGGCGCACCACCGCTGAGCCGTACCGCGCTCTAGTGGCCTGAGCCGTGTCAGGCGCCATACCGCTCGCGCTGACGCCGGCGCCACTGCTCGTCGCGCTGGTCATTGCCGCGGCAACGCCACGGCGGAACCGCCGGCTGCCGCGCGTCGCCGCGCTCACAGGTCTGCCGGCGACGCTCGCGCTGCTGCTCGTCGACGCGCTGACTGCGCCGTCGGGCGGAAGACTGCTCGCGTCGTTTGGTGACGCGCTTCCGGGTATCCCGTATCTGATGCGCGGCGATCACGCCGGCGTGCTCGTCGCCGGCGCGGCCGTGGTGGCGGCGCTGTTGATCGCTGTGCAAGCAGAGTGGGACGAGCGCCGGCGTTGGGCGGCACTGATCACCTGCGTGCTCGGCAGTGTCGTGGCCTCGCTTGCCGGCAACGCTGTGCTGCTCTTCGCCGGGCTCGAGGTGAGCAACGTCGGCGCCTTTGCGCTGATGGCTGCGGGGCGGCGGCAACCCGCTCGCGCAGCTGTGGCCACGCTCGTCGTCGAGCACGTCGGGGCGCTGTTGCTTCTGGCTGCGGCTGCGAACCTCCAGGCGAACAGCGGCACCTCCGACTTCAGCGCCGTCCCCGCGGGTGCGATCACCGTCGCTGTCGCGGTGCCATGGGCGCTGGCGGCGACGTTGCGACTGCTGGCCCCCGCGCTCGCGCCGCTGCCGACCGCCAGAGTCACCACGGCGTCGTGGGCCGCGACGGCGGCAATCCCGACCGGAGCCGTCTGCCTGCTCCGGCTCCGCGAGGTGCTCGGGCCGGCGCCAGCGCTGTCGACGACGCTCACGCTGGCGATCGCCGGGGGTGGGGTCGCGCTGTGGGCGGCGTCCGTTGCGATATCCCGACGATCGTCGGCTCCCCGGGTGGGACGCGCGCTGGTGACGGCGGTGGCCGGCCTCGTCATCGCCGTCAGCGGACTCGCCCTGCCGGTTGCCGCAGCGGCCATCGCCGCGGGATTTGCGGCGCTCCAGCTGGCGGTGGCGATGTCGCCGGCATGGGAAGCCGCGCTCGTGTCGCCTGCGCGGCGTGGTCTCGCCGCCGCTACTCTGCTGCTCGTCGGTGGTTTCCCTCTCGGCTTCGCCGCCACCGCGGTGACGCTCGAGTTCGCCGCGGTCGTGGAAGGCGGCAGGGTCGCCATTCCCTTCGCAATCGCCGTCATGCTCGCGACGGTCATGGTCGCCGTCGCCGCGGCGCTGTCAGCCCGAGGCGTCTTCGCGCAGGCGTTGCCTCGCGCCGAGCAGGGACGGCGTCTGCCATCGCTGCTCGCCGCAGGCGCCGGCCTTCTCAGCCTTGGCGGCGCGATCGTCCCCGGCGCGGCGGTCGCCTGGCTCGCGGGCGCGCTCGGCGCGCCACCGGGGATCCTCGGTGACATCGGTGCCGCCGGCGTCGCCGGCCCCACGGGAGGTTGGGCAGGTGGATATGTGGTCGTGGCCGCCCTTTTCATCACGGCAGCCGGGGTTGCAGCAGCTGTGCTCGGCGGATGGACGCCCGCGCCGCGAAGACCCGCGGATGCGTCGCCCCTCGCGGTCCCGCCGCCGCTACCGCTGGCGGCGTATCGAGTGCTGCGCCGGCGTCTTCACTACGCCGGCAGGTGGGTCCCAGCTGTCGACGGCTGGCTCGGCGAACAACCCCAGCTGCCGCTCCTGGCCGCTGGCAGCCTCGTCGCCATCCTTTTGATTCGCTGATGGTCTCCGAGCCGCTGCTGTCACTCGCGGGTGTGGTCGCGGCGGTGGTGGCGATCCTCGTCGACGGCCGCGCGGCGGTCGGCATCACGCTTGTCGTCATCGCCGCGGGGTTGGCCCCTACGGTCGCGGTGAGCAGCGGTGGTCCCGTGTTGCTGGTCCTTGCGGGGGCAGCGCTGGCCGGACTCATCGGAGGTTGGCTGAGCACGCACGCGGCCCGGCGGCTCCCCCGAGTACCGGGGCTCGATCCGCGCATTCCAGCGTATGCCCCGACGCACGGGCTCTTCGGCCGTCGCAGTGTCCGAGCCTTCACGGCGGCGATCGCCGTACCGATCGCATCGTGGGTGAGCTTCAACGTGCCCATCGGTGAGGTGACCGCGGTCCAGGGACTCCTGTTCCCGGTCGCGTACATCTGGGCCTGCGGGCTGCTTCGCATGGTGGTCGCCCGGACGATCGCCGATCTCGTCATCGGCGTCGTCATGGTCGCGCTCGCAGGCGTCGCCGCGTGGGCGCTCCGCGGCGGGCCCGACACGATGGCCGGAGCCGTGGCGTCGGCGTCGCTGGCGCCGCTGGCTGCCGTCGTCGCCGGCTGGCTCGGCGGACGTCACGCCCGCCGGCCGGCGCAGGAGGCAGCGGCCACGTGAGCGCGCCCGCGCTCGCGGCGGTGTGGGCTGGTACCGGGCTGGTGGCCGCCGGCGTCCTGCCGCTGCTCCGGCTGCGCGCCCTCGGGTTTCTCGTTCCACTCGCGGGTCTCGTCGCCGCGCTGCTGGTGACGCTCGGCGGCACGGAGGTTCCGGGAGCCGGACTCGCCGGAGATCTCGCCATCGATCGGGTGGCCCAGGGGCTCCTCGTTGTCGGAGCCGCCGGTATCGCCTGGGTGCTGCTGCTGCAACCAGTGCTGGAGGCGGCGCAACTCCGCACCGTCGGCCTCGTGGCGGCGGGTGTTGTCGTCGCGCTATCGACCGGCAATGCGCTCGTGTGGGCCGTCGCCCTCTTCGGTGCCATGAGCGTGCTCGCGCTGCGCTGGATCGCGACCGCACCGGGGCGAGCCAGCTTCGCCTCAGGCCGCGTGGCGCTGCCCGGGGGCGCCACGCTCATCGCTGCGGCTCCTTTTCTGCCGATCGCCCTCATCGCGGGGCCGCGCCCCATCGCGAGCGCGGCGCTGCTCGGCTGCGGCATCGCCGCAGTCGTCGGGCTGCTGCCACTCGGAGGCTGGGCCGCCGCGGTGGTCACCACGCAGGCGGCGGCTGACGTGGCTGCGTGGTGCTTGCTCCTGGGCCCGGGGGTGCTGCTCACGGCGGACCGGCTGCAGGCGACCATGCCCCCGCTGGCGCTCGTCTACTTCGAGGGCATCCTCACCGTGCTCGGGCTGACCACGGCCGCGTGGCAGGCGCTACAAGCGCTCCGGCTCAGAGGCCGGGCGCGCTACGCCCGGGTGCTGCTCGCGGACCTGGCGCTGGTCGCGGCGGCAGTCGGCACCGGCCGCGCCGCTCAAGCACTGCCCGCGCTGCTGCTCATCGTGGTGACGCACGTCATCACCGCTCCGGTACTGCTGCAAGCGGCGGACGTCTCGCCGCGCGCCGCGCGGCTCATCTGGCTGCTGCTCTGCGGCCTGCCGCCTGGTCCGAGCTTCTGGGGGAGGCTGCTCGTGGTGGAGGCGCTGACGCAGAGCACCTTCTGGGGTGTGGTCGTGGCCCTCGGCGTGATGGCGGCGTTGTTCGCCGCGTCCGTGCTCTCCGCGCTTCGCATTACCCACAGCCCCCAATCGGCCGCCCCAGGAGGCCGCGTCCGCTCCGCAGTGGTCGAGTCCGGAGCATGGTCGCTGCTGGCAGGCGGCCTCGCCGCCGGCGTCGCCCCCGGTGCGGCTGTCGCCTTCCTCTTCGGGCTGCACTGATGGACGCGCTCGGTGTCGCAGCGGCGGTCCTCGCTCTCGCCGTCTACCCCGGAGGTGCAGCGCTGCTCGTCGTCGGCTGGTCGGCGTGGCGTCTCGCCGGAGGCAAAACGCTCGTGCTCAATACGCTCGACGTGGTGGCGGTCGCGCTGCTCGACGTCGGGGTCGCGCTCGCGCCGCTGCCCGGGTCACCGATATCGAGCCTCCCGCCTGGGTCAGGAGTGGCGCCGAATCTCGTGGTGATGGCCGTGGTCTTCGGCATCGCGGTGGCTTGTGCAGCGTCCGGTCGATGGACACGCGACCGTACGGCGGCGGTGGCCGCGGCAGCGGCGTCCGCCGCAGTGCTCGCGATTGCGGCGGCATCCGTGTCGCTCCCCGGCATCGCCGGACTGCCCGGCCCCGCAATGCTTGCGGCGAGGATCTCGACCGCCGTCTCGGTGCTTGCGGCAGGCGCCGCCGTGGCGGCCATGATCCGTTCTGGTCTGACACGCGCGATGACGGTCGCCGGCTTTGCGGTTGCAGGGTTGTCGGTGCTCGTGCCGGCTGGCGTCACGGGATGGCGAGGCGCGTGCGCAGCGGTGCTCGTCGAAACGGCCACAGTCGTGCTCGCAATTGTGGTGATGCGATCACCAAGACATGTGCGGATGCTGCTCGACCACCCCGGCATCTTCGGTGCCGTCGCGTGTGCAGCCGCAACAGCATCAGTCGTCGTCGGCGCGGTCGCCTGATGTTCCATGCGGTGACTGCAGCCGCTGGGATGCTAGGATCAAAGCTGGAACGGCGGTTGTGGTCTGTGTCAAAGAGTGGAAGGCAGACCGCAGTAATCGGCGGAGAAGAGAAGACCTGTTGAGTCGCGGAAGGCCACTGCGTTGCGCATAGTGCTCGCCTCGTCGTCACCTCGCCGGCGCGAGCTGCTGACACGAGCAGGCATCCGTTTCAACGTCCTCGAACCACCAGAGGATGCGTCCATACCGCCCGGTGTGTGCGCCGACCTCGCCGTGCAGCTCATCGCTCGCCAAAAGGCCGTTGCAGTTGCGGAAAAGCAGCCCAATGACACGTACGTGCTCGCAGCGGACACGCTCGTCGTCGGTCCGCGGGGACCGCTGGGCAAGCCGCACACCCCCGAGCGCGCGCGAGAGATGCTGAATGATCTGCGCGGTCGCCGTCATACCGTCGTGACCGGGGTGTGCGCAGTGCGCAGCGGCACTGAGGACGAGGCGCTCGGTGTGAGCAGGTCCGCGGTGAAGATGCACGATTTCAGCGACGAGGACATCAGCCGTTACGTCGCTTCCGGCGAACCCCTCGACCGCGCCGGTGCGTACGCGATCCAGGGCGGTGGTGGCGACCTGGTCGAGGCTGTCGCCGGCAGGGTCGACACGGTCATCGGACTAGACGTGAAGCTCGCACTGCAGCTGTTGACGGAGGTCGGATATCCGCATCCGCTGCCGCGTCCATCGGATGTCTCGCTGGCGCCACCGCGTGTGCGCCGGCCGTTGACGCCGATGCGCACGCCGTCGCGCGTCTGAGCGAACACTGTTCCGTCCGCGCCGTCGCTCCGCACTCTCCGCACTCGCGGTTGTCGGTCTGACATTCCTCGTGCCGCTGCTTGCAAGTTGCGGCGGCAACGGCCAGATCAGCGT
>JBHEMA010000264.1:0-8801 GCA_046262795.1 Candidatus Dormibacteria bacterium
ACGTACGAGGGTGAACAGACAGACGCGATCGCGAACAGCGGCTGCCGTTCCATGGCGTCATCGCAGAGCGATCCTGGGCCGAGCCAGGTCAGCTCCACGTTCAACGTCGGCAGCGCGACGATCCTCGGTGGCCCTGTCGTCACCATCAAGAGTGGGACGCTCGATGGCACCAGCGCGGAGCTCGCCGCGCGGCTCTAGGATCTCGATGCCGAGGGAACGCAGACACTGATTTCGCGGACGGTGTATCGGTTCGACGAGGGGACGACGCCGACGACACAACTCACGAACGTGTCGTTCCAGCTCACACCGAACGCCTGGCAGCTGCAGTCAGGCCATCAGCTCAAGCTGGAGCTGACCCAGGACGATTTCCCTACGTGGCGTCCGGACAACGAGCCCGCGACCATCACTATCACCGGGCTGACGCTCACGCTGCCCATCGTGGCCTCCGCGCCCGTCGACACGCCGGAATCGCCGCTGGCGCCGTTGCTTCCGATCGGTGCACTCATCGCAGCAGGCGCCGTCGCAATGGCTCGGCGCCGGCGTCTAAGTTCGACGCGCTAGCGCGAGCTCAGCGCGTCGTCAACGTGTGCCGAAGATGCGGCGCCTCGGCCGCAAGTGCGGCGAGACGCGCTGCAAGCACGCGAACCTCGTCGTCGCGACCAGCGTCTTTCGCCTGCTGCAACTCTCGTTGAATCGCCGCGGCTGAACGCACCGCAGTCGCCTCGTGCACATCGCGGACGCAGTCGCGCATCGCACGTTCGAGTCGCTCGGCGACGTCGTTCTCCAGTTCGGGGACGTCGAGCACCATGAGTCGTGCAGCCAGCGGTTGGTCGGCCGGAGCAAGAAGATGGAGTGGGAACGCGCTGCCGGCATGTTGTTGCGCCATCTCGATGATGCGACGCACAGTCGGATGCGTGAGCTCGCCGACATGCAGCGCCATCGATCCCACCAGCACGCGTGTCAGCGCTGGTCGCTGCACGACGATGCCGCCGAGATACGCCTCCCAGCGTGGTGGCAGCGTGTCCGATGACCCGGATGCATCGTCAGAGCTGCCGTCGGCGGAGGCGTCTGCATCTGCAGCACCCGCCGCTGCAGGCTCCGGCAGCACGACTCGTGTTGGTCGCCCCGGACTCTGACGTCGCAGTCGCTCCAGGTCCTGCGTCAGTGAACGCGCACTGAGATCGAGCCGGCGCGCAGCCTGTTGCAGGTACAGCTCGCGCGTCGCGGCTTCGGTGATGCGGCTCAACACCGAGACCGCGCGCTCGGCCGCCTCGCGTCGGGCATCGACGCTGCCGCCCTCTCCCGCGCCCAGGGCGGCGTCGAGCAGCACCTGCCACTCCGGCTGGGCATCGCGCACCATGGTGGCAAAGGCATCGGGATCCCTACGCACCAGCTCGTCGGGATCCTTCGCGTCGTTCGGCAGGACACAGATGCGCGCCTGGATTCCCTCTGCGGCGACCACGTCGACGGCGCGCGATGCGGCGGCACGTCCTGCACCGTCACCGTCGAAACACAGCACGAGCGTCGCTGCATGACGCGCCAGCGTGCGCACCTGCTCACGGGCCAGCGCCGTGCCGCTGCTGGCGACCACGTGTTCGATGCCGGCTGCATGCGCCGCGATGACGTCGAAGTAGCCTTCGACAACGACAGCGGCGCGCTCGCGCTCGATGGCGGTGCGCGCCAGGTCGATGCCGAAGATCGACTGCGACTTGTGGTAGGCGGCGGTGTCCGGTGTGTTGAGGTACTTCGGCATCGCGTCACCGAGCGCGCGGCCGCCGAAACCGACCACCGCCGCACGTTCATCACGAATGGGGAAGAGCAGGCGATGTCGGAAGCGATCGCGCGCACCGCCACCTCGCAGCAGATGCGCAAGACCCGCGGCGACGATTTCGGGCACCTGCGCACCGCGTTTGGACGTCAGGTACCGCACGAGCGCATCGCCGCTCGCGCCACCCATGGGCGCGAACC
This sequence comes from Candidatus Dormibacteria bacterium, assembly GCA_046262795.1. GTDB lineage: Bacteria > Chloroflexota > Dormibacteria > Aeolococcales > Aeolococcaceae > JAFALX01. Next base: position 1,969 of record JBHEMA010000264.1, read on the forward strand.
CGATGCCGAAGCGCCGCGCGAGCGTTTCATCGACGCCACGCTTCTCGAGGAGCTCGCGTCCGTCCTGTCCCGCGGGCGTGGACCACAGCACGTGCTCATAGAACTGCTGCGCGCGCTCGTTGAGCTCCAGCGTGCGGCGGCGATCGCGTCCCGCACTGCGCCCACCGCGCCCCATCGGCTCCAGCTCGACTCCGGCACGGTCGGCGAGCAGCTCGAGCGCCTGACGGAAATCCGTGCGCTCGATCCGCTCGACGAAGGCAAAGAGATCGCCGCCCTGCTGGCACCCGAAGCAGTACCAGACCTGGCGCTCCTGCGACACCGTGAACGACGGCGTCTTCTCCGCATGAAACGGACACAATCCCTTGAACTCGCGACCGCTGCGCTGCAGCTGGACGTACCCCCCGATGACATCTACGATGTCGAGGCGCGCCTTGATCTCGGTGACGGCGTCAGCGGGCACCGGTCAACCAGCCGCGGTCAGTGCCGGCGGAAGATTCCGTGGCGCTTGGTGAGCGACGTCTGCGCGGTGTCGAGGTCGCGCTGTGTGTCCCACAGGCGGCGTTCCAGCTCCGCCATGCGCCGGTCACGGTCCGCCTGTAGCGCTGCGTGTTCGGCCCGCGCCGTTTGCAGCTCGAGCTGCAACTGCTTGACCAGGTTCTGCCTGGCGATGAGCTCGCCTTCGAAGCGCTGGCGTTGTTCGGCGTAGATGCGCTGCTCGAGCGTTCGCTCCCAGCGATCGAGCAATCCTGACACCAGCTCGTGCGGGTCGATACGGAGCCCGGCGACCTGGTCGCGGACCTGGACGGGCGCCTCCTCCAGCCGCGCGACCGTGCGCTCGGCATCCGAGACCGGCTGCGGCTGGTTCTCCGGGACGACCGGCTGGCCGGGCTGGTCGGCTTGCGCGTGGTCAATGCCTTCCGCGGTTCCGTCCTCGCCGGCGATGATCACTTCGGGTTCAGAGCCGGTCGTATGCTCCTGCGGCGACGGCTCCTCTTCGACAGCTGCCTCGTGAGCGCCGTTCTCCTCCGCCGGTGGCTGAACGCCGAGATCGCTGAGCCGGACACGCCACTGCACGCCGTCGGGTGCATCGATCCGCTGCGCGGGCACGTCGCCCGCCTCGATGCGGCGCAGCAGAATGGCCAGCGGCACACCGAGACGCTCAGCGACATCCGATACGGGAAGGTACGGCTCGGCAGCGTACCCCTGCATACCCACGACCACAGGTTAGCGCCCGACCACCTCGATCACATAGCGCGAGTTGTCCGTGACGACGACGATGGCGCCCTTTCGTTCCGTGATCACGGCGCGCACCGGCGACGTGGCGAACACATCCGCGGCACCCTCGTGCTCGACCACAGAGCGACGGATCGAGTACGGCATGCCCGGCGTCGGCGGCCCCAGCTCATCACCCTCGACGATGTGCCCATCGTCGAGCATCTCGGGGCGGCCGCTGCGCGTGGCGACCTTGCGTATGCGGACGTGCTCGCTCACGCCGCGATTATCGGTCGGCCGCGCCTCCCGACCGTGCGGGCTCTGCCGGCTCGTCGCGCCGTCGCTCCGCCAGGATGACCTCCTTCAACGACTCCATCTCTTGCTCGAGCCGCGTCATCTTCTCGAGCATCAACCGCGGATGGTGCTGCGACTCGTCGCGCAACCACACCTGCGTCAGCCGCGCTGACGCAAAACCGACGAGGCCGACGCCGAGGAACACGAGCAACCCAGCAAGGATGTGACCTGCAGCCGTCACCGGCGTCGCGTTGCCATATCCAATCGTCATCGTGCTGATGAACGCCCAGTACAGCGCGTCGCCGAACGTCTTGACGCTTGGATTGACGTCGTGCTCCAGCGACCAGATGGCGCACGCCGCGCCGAACCACAGCACCATGAGCACCGGGGCGACGTACCACACGCTGGTGCGAGTGTGCCCGTGCGCCGACGTCGCTTCTTCGGCCGCGGTGAGCACCTTGAGCGCCGCGCCGAGCCGCAGGAGACGCAGCAGCCGCAATGCACGAAGGCCGCCGATCAACGGAATGATCGAAACGAGGTCGAGCCAGTGATGCCGCAGATACCAGCCGCGCGAGGGCGCGTCGAGGAAACGCGCTGTGAACTCAACGAAGAAGATGCCGCCGAGCACGAACAGGATCACGGGCCACGGGCCCGACGCGACGTCCCCGGTGTCGAAGAGGAAGCCGGCGACGAGATAGCCGACGGCAAGCACGCCCATCGCCATCTCCCACACGACGTGATGGCGCGCGATGAACGCGGTCAGATCACCGCGGCGCAGACGCCGCTGATCCATCGCCTGCTGCTGAGCAACGCTCGACATCTATAGCGGGAGCCTAGTCGAACCGCTGCGGGCAGGCGCAGATTTCAAGCCGTTCCGCCAGCGACGTCATGCGCCAGGTCGAGCATCGCGTCGAACGGCTCGTGCCGCCCGTCCTCCATCGCGCGCGCGAACAGCTCGTCACCGAGCAGCTTGCGCGCCATCTCGCGGCGCTCTGTGTTGAGCCGCTCGTCCGGCGGATGCGCGCGCATTCCGATCTGTTCGCGCATCCGCGAAGCTGCCCCGAACAAGAGAGCCGCCTCGCGCGGCCGCACAGCGGCACGGATCGAGGCGACGGCTTCGAGCGCCTCAGCGGTACTCCAAAGATCTGACAACTCGTCGACGAGGGGGAGGGCCTCAGCGAGACAGCGTTCGGCGTTCGGTTCATCTTGCCGCCGCAGATGTGCGTACGCCAGCTGGATGTGAGCACGCGCAGCGAAGTGCCGGTCGCCGACGGACTCGTAGATCCGTGCAGCCTCGGAGCACGGTTCCACCGCTTCATCGGGATGACCCGAAGCGGACAGCGCCGTGGCAACGTTCAGCAGCGACGTGGCGCGTATCCACGGGTCGGCCTCCCCATCACAAATGTCGAGCGCCTCGCGCAGCGCCGCAACCGCGTCCGTATCTCGATTCATGCCGAGCGCGGCGTTGCCGATGAGCGTCAGTCCGTTGCGCCGGTGCAGCGCATCATGCGTCCCCGCCGTCAGGCTGAGGATCTGTTCACCCATCGTCGCGGTCCGCGTGTAGTCACCGTGGTGGAACGCCAACCACCCCGCACCCCATACCACCCGCAACCGTTCCGGCGGGTTTTCTGTGTCGCTTGCAAGCGCGGCATCGAGCCACTCCCGCGCCTCGGTGAACAGACCCGCCCTGCGCCAGAACATCCACAGCGATGCGGCAAGCCGCAGCGCGAGGCCACTCTCCTGTCGTTCCAGCGACCAGACCATCGCGGCGCGGAAATTCGCCTCGTCGACACGCAGCCGCCGCAGCCACTCGAGCTGCTCATCACCACGCAGGTGCGGTTCGGCCTTCGTGGCCTCGGCCAGGAAGTGCGTGGCGTGGGCATGATGCAGGCCGTCCGACTTGCCGAGCGTCTCGACATGCTCGAAGGCATACGCGGCAACGACGTCCAACAGCCGGTACCTCGCAGGGTCCGTGTCGCTGCGGACGACAAGGCTGTTGTCGACAAGGGAGTCGAGCGCGGCGACGAGCTGCTGGTGCGTGATACCGCTGCGCGTCACGGCGCTGATTGCACCGATGTCAGCACCGTCCCGGAAGACGGCGAGCACGCGCAGCACCCGACGCTCAGTGTCTCCGAGCAGCAGGTAGCTCCACTCCACGGTGGCGCGCATGGTCCGGTGCCGCGACGGCGCGTCCCGGTGGCCGTCGACGAGCGTCGCCAGCTGATGCTCGACCGCACCCACCAGGACCGGCAAGGACATGTGGCGCAATTTCGCAGCAGCCAGCTCGATGGCGAGCGGCAGACCGTCGAGTCGCGCGCACACCGACCGTGCGAGCGCCGTGCTGACGGCATCATCCGGCAGCTCCGCGACGCCGCCGCGCGCTCGTTCGCAGAAAAGCTCAACCGCAGCGGCGCGGCTTGTGGAATCGCTTGCTGGGTCATCCACATCGAGTGGATGCAGCGTGTAGATCCGCTCGCCACGGATGCGCAGCGCCGTTCTGGTCGTCACGAGGACACGCAACTGCGGACACAAGCCAACCAGCTCCGCCAGCGCGGGAGCGGCATCGACCACGTGCTCCATGGTGTCCAGCAGGAGCAGCGCCGGACGGTCACCGAAGCCTGCCGCGACGTCTCCGAGCACGTCGTCCGATACGTGCGCGAAAGACAGCGCCGCGGCAATCGCCGCAAGCAGCGATGCCGGCTCGTCGATCACCGAGAGGTCGACGAAGTGAACAGCCGCGTCGAGGTCGCGGCCGATGTCGCGGGCTGCCTCAATCGCGAGACGCGTTTTCCCCACACCCCCCGGCCCCACAACGCTGACCAACCGGGCGGCGTCCGTCGTCAGCATCGCCTGCACCGCGGCGAGCTCAAGCTCGCGCCCGATGAGCCGCGTGAGCGGCACGGGCAACCGGGAGCGCGCCTGCGCTCGCTCGGCATGGCGACCGGCCGCGCCGCGGGGTGCGCTGCGGTCGCCAGCGGCGGACGTCAGGAACGCGGTGCGCGCGTCGTCGGATACGGCCAGCGCATCCGCGAGGCGTCGCGCGGTGGCTGGATACACCCCGTCTCGAAGACCGCGTTCGACATCGCTCACGGTGCGCTCGCTGATGCCAGCACGCTCGGCGAGCTCCGCCTGGGTCAGACCGCGCTGCGCACGCAGCGTGCGGACCTCGTCACCGAACGACGCTCCAACGCCTCCCATGCAACCTCCGCAGCGGATCGTAGCTCCGGCTCCGCCGTCGCGACTCGGTGGGCAGACGGTGGGCGCTCGTCATGGTGGATTGGCGACCGATGCGCGAACGTGCATCGCACCGCATCCACCCGCCAGGAGGTTTACCCATGGCCACCACTCAGGACAACAAGGCGCTCGTTCGTCGCTATTACGACGAGGTCTTCAACCAGCGCCGGCCGGAGCTCGTCGATCAGCTCGCCGTCGTGGACTACGTCGAGCACGATCCCTTTCCCGGTCAGGGCAGCGGCATCGCCGATCTGAAGGCGCGCGTGCAGCTCATTCTCGACGCCATGAATCCCGTGCACTTCACCATCGAGGACATCCTTGCCGAGGACGACCGTGTCGTCGTGCGCTGGTCACAGCAGGCGACACAGACGGGGCCGTTCATGGGCATTCCGCCGACGGGGCGCACCGCAACGTTCAACGGCATCGACGTGCACCGGCTGCGCGACGGCCGCATAGCGGAGCACTGGCATGTCGTGGACCTGTTTGCGCTTCTGCAGCAGCTCGGGGCGATCCCAGCGCCGAGCGGGGCGGCGTAATCGATGCCCGTGGCGCACGCTCCCGCGGCGGCTGCGTCCGAACTCGAACGCAACAAGGCCGTCGTGCTTCGCTACAAGACCCAGCTGTTGAACGCGCGCGATCTCGATTCGCTCGCCGACGTTGCCGCAGCGGATTATCTCGACCACGCCGCGTTTCCTGGCCAGCTGCCGGGGCGCAGAGGGCTGGCACAGCGGCTGTCGAGCATCATCGACGCATTGGACCCTCACTGGACCGTTGACGACATCGTCGGCGAAGACGACATCGTCGCCATCCGCTGGCACCTCGACGGCTTTCACACCGGCACGTTCTTGGGAGTGCCGCCGACTGGCAGGCCGTGCACCGTGCACGGCATCGACGTCTATCGCGTACGCGGCGGTCTCATTTGCGAGCACTGGAACGTGATCGACATGCTCGGATTCGTCGAGCAGGCGACGCCGTCTCAGGAAGCGGGGTCGTATGCGTAGAACAGCGTCTCTCGTCCATGAAACTCGGCGCGCCGCTCGAGGCGGCCGCCGAGCTTCTCGGACACGCGGATCGACCGCACGTTGCCGGGGATGATCAGGCTGATCACGTGCCGTAGATCGAGTGTGTTGAACGCGTGATGGAGCGCGGGGCGCGCTGCTTCGACCGCGTATCCGTGGCCCCACGCGTCCCGCGCGATCACCCAGCCCACCTCGTAATCCGGCCACCCCTCCGGAAACCAGAGGCCGACGCGGCCGATGAATGCGCCTGTTTGCTTGATCTCGACGGCCCAGTGGCCAAAGCCTTTGAGCTGCCAATGGCCGGCAAGCATTGCGAGGTGCCGCCAGGCAACGTCGCGTGGCGCCGGCTCTGCCTCGCCGAGAAAACGCACCACCTCGCGGTCCGCCATCATCTCGGCGTAGACGCCGAAGTCGGATTGCCGGAACGGTCGCAGCAGCAGCCGCTCCGTCTCGACCTCGCGTGGATACGGACTACTTATCTCTGTCGCCGCGTGTCAATCGCGCCTGCGCTGCGGCGAGCCGCGCCGCCGGAACGCGGTACGGCGAGCACGACACGTAGTCGAGACCGAGCTCTTCGCACAGTGCAATCGACTCCGGATCCCCGCCGTGTTCACCGCAGATGCCGACGCTCAGTGACGGCCGCCTGCGCCGGCCCTCCTCCACCGCAATGCGCATCAAGCGTCCCACGCCATCGCGATCCAACGTCTCGAACGGATTGCGCGGCAGAATCTTCTCTTCGACGTACTTCATGAGGAACTTGCCCTCGGCGTCATCGCGGGAGAAACCGAACGTCGTCTGCGTCAGGTCGTTGGTGCCGAACGAGAAGAACTCGGCGTACTCAGCGATTTGCCCGGCGGTGAGCGCGGCGCGTGGCACCTCGATCATCGTGCCGAACTTGTAGGGCACCTCGCGCCCGGCTGCCGACACCACGTCCCTGGCTACCTTCTCCAGCAGGTCGCGCACCACCCGCAGCTCGTTTACGTGCCCCACCAGCGGGATCATGATCTCAGGGTGCGACTCGAGCCCTTCGTTCAGCAGTTGCAGCGAAGCCTGGAGGATGGCGCGCACCTGCAT
>JBHEMA010000265.1:0-3896 GCA_046262795.1 Candidatus Dormibacteria bacterium
GGACGTTCTCCGAGCACAGGGGCGCGGCGAGCGCGAGCGGTCAGCCGCTCCCCTGGCGCTGCACGAAGAATGAGCTTGCGTGTGTGCGGCTGAACCGCGACTCGCTCGAAGAAGTGTGCTGCCCTCGCTATCTCAGCGTCATGACGCGGCGACCGGTCAGATCGTCAGCTCTCCGATTGGCCGCTCTCGAGGTCCGGAAGGTTGAGCTCGTTGATCCAGTCGCGCACCTTGGCAAGCCGCTCCAGGCTGGCGGGGTCGAGCTCGACCTGGTCGCCTTCCTTGTCCGGCTCAGGAAGTACCCCGGCTTTGTCGAGCACCTCGGGAGCAACGTAGATGCCGGCGCCGACGCGTACCGCGACAGCGATAGCATCCGACGGCCGTGAGTCGATTTCGAGTGAACGCCCGTCGACCTGCGCCATGATGCGTGCGTAGAACACTTCATTGCTGAGTGAGGTGACAACGATGCGATCGACGGTGACGTCGACCGCACTCAGCACATTCGCGAGCAGGTCGTGTGTGATCGGGCGCTCCGGTGTGATGCCCGTGATCTTCAGCGCGATGGCATTCGCCTCGTTGATCCCGATCCAAATCGGTAGATAGCGCTCGGCGGACTTCTCCTTGAGGATCACCACATGCTGTCCCGTCGGCATGTGGACCCGGATGCTGTCGACGGTCATCTCGATCAGCTCGGCCATGGACCCGATGATAGCGCCGTCCGGCGCGATCTACTCCTGAACGGTGGCGCTCTGTCCGGGCACTTCCTCGACCGTCAGCGCGAGGCGCACATCACGATCGCCCAAATGCCCGCGCAACCGCGCGATCAGGTGCGCGGCGAGCCACTCGCAGGTGGTGTTGGGTATGGGTAACAGCGCGACGTCCGTCGTTGGAAACACGAAACGCCGTGTGCCCTCGGCAACATGGACATCGTCACCATCGACAGTCACCTGCACCGTATCGCTGCTGTCGGGCAGCAGCATGCGCTCGTCGAGCGCGGCGCATTCAAGACGCAGTGCGCGCTTGAGTGAACCGAAATCGACGACGGTGCCCTCGGCGCTCACGGCACCCGTGGCTCGCAGTGACACGCGGTAGTTGTGGCCGTGGAGACGCTCGGCGCGTCCCGCGACGACACTGAAATGTGCGGCGACAAAGCCGATGTCGCCGCGCGCCAGGTCGAGCTGTGCGGCCACCAGCGCGGGCGCTCCGGAGCGGCTTGGGCGGGCCATCTGCCTGGGTACCATAGCTTGCGGATGCCGCGCGAAACCCTGCTCCTCGTCGACGGGCACAACCTCGTCTACCGCGCCTTCTATGCGATGCCGGCATTGAGCAACAGCCGCGGTGAGATGACCAATGCGGCATACGGGTTCACGTCCATGCTCTTCAAAGCGCTGAACGAGCACCGGCCCACGTATGCGATTGCAGCATTCGACCCGCCCGGACTGACGTTTCGTCATGACGAATTCGCGGAGTACAAGGCGCAACGCAAGCCGGCCCCCCCGGAGTTGGTGCCGCAGTTCGCGTGGTCGCGAGAGATCGTCGAGGCACTCGGCATCCCGATTGTCGAGGTGCCCACATTCGAAGCCGACGACGTCATCGGCACGCTGGCACGCCGCGCTGAAGCAGCGGGATTGGACGTCGTGATCCTCACCGGCGACCTCGACGTGCTGCAGCTCGTCACCGATCATGTGCGCGTCTTCGCCAGCCGGCGCGGATTGACCGACACGATCGTCTACGACCTCGACAAGGTACGCGAACGCTTTGGCTTCGAGCCCCCGGGCGTGGTCGATTACAAGGCGTTGCAGGGCGATCCGTCGGACAACATCCCGGGCGTGCCCGGCATCGGCGAGAAGACGGCGATACAGCTGGTGCAGCAGTACAACACGGTCGAGAACGTCGTCGCCGCGATTCCATCGATGCCACCGGGACGCGTGCGGCGCGCGCTGGAAGGACACGAGGAGCAGGCGTTGCAGAGCAAGCGCACCGCAACCATTGCGTCCGACATGGATTTACAGCTCGACCTCGAGCCTGCTCGCCTCTATCGGTATGACGAGCACCATGTTCGTGAGCTGTTCGACCGGCTCGAGTTTCGCTCGCTGCTGCCACGCCTTCCGGGTAGTGAGAACTCCACGTCGCCATCAGCGGCACCGCCCGTACCCGCACGTGACGGACAGACGTCGTTCGCACTCGATGCTCGCGCAAGCCCGGTTGAGCCGATCGCCGGTTTGCGGCGTCCCGACACCGAGCTCGTCGTCGTCAGCGATGCGCATGCCGCCCGCGACGCGGTCGAGCGCATTCGTGAAGCGCACGCAGCCGACATCCGTACCATCGTCGACGGCGATCCGCGCACGACGGACGCCGTGGGATTCGTTATCGCCGCCAGGGGCACATCGGTTGCGTACTACGTGCCGACGACGGATGCTGACGCGCTCGTGCATGACTTTGCCGAACTCCTTGCTGACGCATCGATTCGCATTCGCGGCTACGACCTCAAGCGTGAGCTGTTAGCGTGGCAGCGTCGCGGAGTCGTGGTGACGGGTCTGCACTTCGACGCACAACTTGCGGCATACGTGACCAACCAGCGCCTGCGCGTGCCGTCGCTGCCCGTGCTCGCGCACGACATGTGCGGCATCGAGCTCGATGCCGAGGAGTCGTTGCTCGGCAGCGGACGCAACAAGCGCGCGCTGCACGAGGTGCCACTGGAAGAGCTCGCGGCGTATTTCGGCGCATGGCTCGGTTTGCTCGAACCCGTTTCGCAGGCGCTGGAGCGACACATGGACGAGTTCGGTGCACGAACCCTCCACGACGACCTCGAGCTGCCGCTGGTTCCGATTCTCGCCGCCATGGAGACGCGCGGTGTCGCCGTCGATTGCGACCTGCTGGGACGTATCAGCCGAGAGATTCACGAGCGCGTCGCCACCATCGAGGCGGACCTGCACGACATCTCCGGATACACCTTCAACCCGGGAAGCACGCAGCAGCTGGCACGGCTGCTGTACGACGATCTCGGCCTGGCGCCGGGGCGTCGCATCAAAACAGGTCGCAGCACCGACGCGGAAACGCTGGAGACGCTGCGCGGCGAGCATCCCGTCGTCGATCTCATTTTGGAATGGCGGCAGCTGACCAAGCTCAAAAGCACATATGTCGATGCGCTGCCGCTCCTGTGCTCCGCAGACTCGCGCATTCACACGTCGTTCAACCAGGCCGTGGCCACGACGGGACGGCTGTCTTCGTCCGATCCCAACCTGCAGAACATTCCCATCCGGACGGAGTGGGGCCAGCGCATCCGCCGCGCGTTCCATGCCGACCGCGGGCAGCGGCTGCTCAGTGCGGACTATTCGCAGCTGGAGCTGCGCGTGCTTGCGCACGTCACCGGTGAGCCTGAGCTGATCGAATCGTTCCGTCGCGGTGAGGACATCCATCGGCGCACCGCGGCAGAGGTGTACGGCGTCGCCCCCGAGGTGGTCAGCCCGGACATGCGCCGTATTGCCAAGATGGTGAACTTCGGCGTTGTCTACGGTCTCAGTGACTTCGGACTCGCGCGCGGCGCCGGGATGAGCCAGGAGGACGCGCGCGCCTTCATCGATGCGTACTTCGAGAACTTTCCCGCGGTGACGCGGTATCTCGAAGGCGTGCGCAACCACGCGCGCCAGTTCGGTTTTGTGGAGACGTTTACGGGTCGCCGCCGCTATCTGCCCGACATCCGCGCCGCCAACCGGCAGATCCGCGGTGCGGCCGAACGCATGGCGGTGAACATGCCGATGCAGGGAGCCGCAGCCGACATCATGAAGCGCGCGATGATCATTCTCGACCAGGCAATCCGCGACGCGGGCTTGCGCTCTCAGATGTTGCTGCAGGTGCACGACGAGCTGCTGCTCGAGGCGCCCGACGCCGAGGTCGAC
>JBHEMA010000266.1:0-12875 GCA_046262795.1 Candidatus Dormibacteria bacterium
ACTCATGCGGGTCGGTGTTCCGGTCGGTGACGACGCTCGTCAAGGACACGTGCCCGCCACCGAGCTGCTCGGCGATATTGCCCCACACGTTCTCCGCAGCTACGACTGAGATGACGCCATCGCGGGCGGCGCCATTCCCGGTGAACGGACCGCAGGCTGCGAGCAGCGCCGCACAAGCGACGCCGGCGACGCCAGGCGGCCAGGAAACAGTGCCACCGAGGTTCCGGACGCCCATGGGAAACCAAGTATACGTTGAGCCTGAGTATCACCCACGCTTCGACGCGGGTTGCGGACTCGATTGGAAGGCCCTCGCCGAAATGAGCGCCGGTATGCTCGGCGCGTGACGCTCCCCGTCCTGCCGGTCATCGCCCACGCCTTCGGGAAGCGCTACGACCTCCCCGTGCCGCTGTGGCTCTTCGTCGTCGGCGGCGCGCTCGTCGTCTTCATCTCGTTTCTCGTCGTGCTGCCGACGGCGGTGCGACCGCTGCAGACCGCAGGGCGACCGCTGACTGACGCGACGACGCTGCGGCGAGTGGCGCCCGTGCGCATGGCGGTCGCGTGGCTGCTCTTCATTGGTCTCGCCGTCATCGGTTGCATCGGCTCGCAGCAAATCGGCGAGAACATCCTCCCCACCGCCTTCTGGCTCCTTGTCTGGATCGCCGTGCCGATCAGCTGCGGGCTGATCGGTGATTGGACGCCTCCTGTGAATCCGTTCGCCGCGATGGCGCGCGCCGCTGACCGTCCTGCATTGCGCCGAGTGCTGACCGGTCGCGACCGGCCGCTGACCTTGCCGCCGCGCCTCGGTTACTGGCCCGCCGTCGTCCTCTTCTTCATAACCGCGTGCGGCGAGCTCGTCTACAACGCCACCGCGACCTTACCGTCGGTGACCGCGGCTGCGATCGTTGCGTACCTCGTGCTCAACGCGCTCATGGGCGTCCTGTTGGGTAGCGAAGCGTGGGCCGCTCGTGGCGAGCTCTTCTCCGTGTTGTGGGCGACCTGGGGTCGCATCGGCTGGTGGCGGTTCGGTGCTCCGGGACGGCGCGTCTTCCTCGGCGGTCTCGATGCGCCGTTCGAGGCGACGGCGAGCCGCCTCACCTTCGTGCTGCTTCTGCTCGTGTCCGTCTCGTTCGACGGCATGCTCGCGACACCGGGCTGGAAGAGTTTCGAGGGAACCCTCCCCTCCTTCATGGCACCGGCGACCGCGCCATTCCTCGTCTTCGAAACGCTCGTCTTCATCGCCCTGACCGGCATCGCCTGGTTGCTCTTCGGCGCCTTCGCAGCGGCGGTTCGCGTCGCGGGCAGATTGCAGGTGTCGTGGCTCGAGACGTTTGCCGGCCTGATGCGCTCGCTGCTGCCGATCTCCTTCGGCTATCTGGTAGCGCACAACGCTGACTACCTCGCGATCAACGGGCAGTTGCTCGTTCCGCTGCTGGGCAACCCCGGCGGCTGGGCCGATGTCCGGCTGCTGCCGGCGCCGTTCAACGACAGCTACGAGATCAACGCCAACCTCCTCCCCTCCTCTGTGCTCTGGTACGGCGAGGTCGTGCTCATCGTGTTGGTCCACATTGCGGCTGTCTTCCAAGCGCACCGTTACCTGGGTCGCACCGCGCGCGCCGTGCGTGAAGCGCGCCGCAGCGAGTGGCCATGGATTCTCGCCATGGTCGGTTACACGATGACGAGCCTCTGGTTGCTGGCGCAGCCAGTGGTGCAGGAGACGAGCGCCGCAGAGTCCTCCCTCGTCCACGGTTCCAGCAACGAGGTACAGCTCACCGGCACAAACATTTCGGAGAGTGCAGGGAGCGGTCCCTGAGACGTCGTCTGGTGGGCCCGACTGTCGCCCACGGCGTGATTGAATGGTTCTGTGCACATCGTGCTCGTGGGATGCGGGCGCGTCGGCTCTGGGCTGGCGCGCACGCTGGAGGTGCAGGGCCACTCGGTCGCCATCATCGACAAGCTGCGCCGTGCCTTCCGGCGGCTGCCTGCTGATTTCAAGGGCATCGTCGTCGAGGGCTCGGGCTTCGATCGCGAAGCGCTTGAGGAGGCGCAGATCACGCGCGCCGACGCGCTGGCGGCGGTCACGTCGGGTGACAACTCCAACGTACTCACCGCGCGCATCGCGCGCGAGAAGTACGGCATCGAGCGAGTCGTCGCGCGGATCTACGATCCGCGCCGAGCGGAAATCTATCAGCGCCTCGGCATCCCCACCGTGGCAACAGTGACGTGGACAGTCGATCAGGTGGAACGGTGGTTGCTGCCTGAGAAGATCGCGCCGCAGTGGAGTGATGCGTCCGGCAGTCTGATGCTCGTCGACCGTGTCCTGCCGGACCATCTCGCCGGCACCCGGCTCGCGACGATCGAGGTTCCCCGCAACGTCAGGATCATCGGTGTCACGCGCGCCGGCGTGCCCCGGCTGGACGCGAGCGACCTCGTCGGCCAGGAGGGTGACCTGCTGCACATCGCGGTACAGAAGTCGGCATTGCCAGAGCTCGAGGCGTCGTTTGCGCCGGCGCCCGTGGAGGCTGCGTCGTGAAGGTGTGCGTCGCAGGCGCCGGGAGCGTCGGCACCGCCGTCGCCGGGGACCTCAAGCTGCACGGTCACGACGTCCTCATAATCGAGAAGGAACCGGACGTGGTCCAGCGTGGCGCGCCGCATCTCGACGTTCGCTGGGTCGCCGCCGATGCGTGCGAGGTTTCGTCACTGCAGGCAGCGGGTGTCGCCGACATGGACGTCGTCGTCGCGGCCACCGGCGACGATGAGGACAACCTCGTCATCTCACTGCTCGCCAAGCAGGAGTTCGCGGTGCCGCGCGTGATCTCGCGCGTCAACAGCTCGCGCAACCAGTGGCTGTTCAACGAGAGCTGGGGCGTCGACGTGGCCGTGTCGACCCCGGAGCTCTACACATCGTTGGTCGAAGAAGCGGTGTCGATTGGTTCTCTGGTGCACCTGCACAACTTCGAGGGCGGGCGCTTTCACCTTGTCGGCGTCACGCTCGCCGGTGACTGTCCCAGTCAGGGGCGGACGATCGCCGATCTGAAGATGCCACGCGATGCACGTGTGGTGACCGTCGTGCGCCGCGGACATCTCGTCGTACCGGAGGCCGACACGGTGCTGTACAGCGGTGACGAGGTGGTGGTGCTGGCGAGCGTCGAATCGGAACCCGACCTCGCCCGGTTGCTCGTCGCCGGTTGAGGCCGCTGTGAGCCAGCAGGCAACGGCCCCGGAACGGAGCCCGCTCGCCCCGGAAGCGTCCATCGCCGTCGATTCGTCGCGATATCCGGAATCGTTCTCGTACCGCCTGAAGAACGTCCTGCTGGGCCGTCCGTTGGTCTCGGAACAGCTCGAGCACCAGCGGCTGTCGAAGAAGGTGGCGTTCGGCGTGCTCGCACCGGACATGATCTCGTCATCTGCGTACGGCACCGAAGAGGTGCTGACGATCATGTTCCCGATCATCGGCATCGGCGCCTTCTCGCTGGTGCTTCCGGTGACCGTCGCGATCCTCGCGGTGCTCTTCTTCGTGACGCTGTCGTATCTGCAGGTGCTCGGCATCTATACGCGCATCGGCGGGTCGTACGTTGTGTCGCGCGACAACTTCGGCCCGTACATCGCGCAGATCGCCGCCGTCGCGCTGCTCATCGACTACATCGTTACGGTCGCGGTGCAGACGTCAGCGGGAACAGCGGCGCTGAGCTCCGCATACCCGGTGCTGATCCCGTATACCGTGCCGATCACCGTCGGCGTGACGTTGCTCATGTTCTACGGCAACCTGCGCGGCATCCGTGAGGCGGGACGGATCTTTGCCTTCCCCACGTACTTCTTCGTCGGGTCGCTGGGGATCGTCGTGATCACGGGCCTCGTCAAAGCCGGGCTGGGTGACCTGCATGCGCTGCCGATTCCGCCGACCAAGGACCTCGGATACGCGCATGTCGGAGGCGCGGGCAGCGACCTGCTCATGGGCCTCGGTGTCTTCTATCTGCTGCAGTCGTTCGCCAACGGCGGCGTTTCGCTCACCGGACTCGAGGCGGTGTCCGACAGCGTCTCCAGCTTTCGCAAGCCGGTGACGCGCAACTCGCGACGGACGCTCACAATCATGTGCTTCACGCTGGGCTTTCTCGTGCTCGGCACCTCGATCCTCGCGCACGTCACGCACGCGGTGCCGTATGCCGGAGGAACGCCGACGGTGGTGTCGCAGGAGGTGCGCGCGGTGCTCGGGCCGAGCGGCTTCGGAGCGGTGCTGTTCTTTGTCGTGCAGATGGCGACCGTCCTCATCCTGTTCACCGGCGGCAACACCAGCTTCAACGGGTTCCCATATCTTGCGAGCTTCGTCGCCGGCGATTCCTTCCTTCCACGGCAGCTGACCAAGCGCGGACACCGGCTCGCGTTCTCGAATGGGTTGTTCGTGCTCGCGGCGCTCGCCATCGTGCTCATCGTCGTCTTCAAAGCGCAGGTGAACGCGCTGGTTGCGCTCTACGCCATCGGCGTCTTCACCGGCTTCTGTCTCACCGGCGCTGGTCTCGTCAAGCACAACCTGCGCGACCGACCCGGACGATGGCGCCGCGGTGTCATCATCAACGGCTTCTCAGCCGTGCTGTCGTTCGCCGTCATCGGCATTCTGCTGGTGACGAAGTTCCTTGAAGGCGCATGGATCATCGCGCTGGTGGCGCCGCCGCTGTACATCGGGCTCCTGCGCTTGCACCGGCAGTACGTACGCGAAGAAAGACAGCTCGAGGAGGGCGCCATCGCGGCGACAGAGGCGCCGGTGCTGCGCCGTCATGTGGTGGTTGTGCTCATCGACGAGCTCGACAACGCCGCCGCGCGCGCCGTGCAGTACGCACGCAGCCTGCGTCCCGACGAGCTGCGCGTCGTGCACTTCAACGTCGACGTCATCAAGAGCGACGAGCTCCAAGAGGAATGGCGACGCGTCGGCCTGGCAAGCCTGCCACTGGACATCGTGGAAGCGCGCGACCGGCGCATCGATCGCGCGGCACTCGAGTACGCGGCGAATGTCGTCGGCGACGGCGAGACGGAGTGCACCGTGCTCCTTCCGCGTCGCGCCTTTCACTCGCGCTGGCAGTGGATCCTCCACGACCGCACCGCGGACACCATCGCGGATGCCCTCGAGCCGGTGCCGCACGTCTCGGCGACCATCGTGCCCTTCACTGTGGCGGCGTCACGCAAGCGGAACCGCATCTTGCAACGTGTCGTCGAACGTCGCGGCGCGCCCTCGAGGCGTGCGCCGCTTGCAGCGGACATCGACCGTGCGCTGGCACAGCGAGCCGCCGGCACGATGCCGGTGAGCGACGTCGTGTGGCGCCGTCGCGCGCAGGTTGCGGGCCGCGTCAAATCGATGCGCGTGCAAACTGCCCGGGGCACACAGAATCTCGAATGCGTGTTGACCGACGATACCGGCGACCTCCTGTTGGTGTTCCAGGGACGTCCGCAGATACCCGGCGTCGTCCCCGGGGAGCGCCTCATCGCCGAAGGCATGGTGGGCGCGTGGCAGGGGCGGCTCGCGATGCTCAATCCTGACTACGAGCTCATCGCCGGAGACGACTCCTAGAGGGAAGCAGGCGGGCCTGCCGTCACCCGCGTCCTCACGCCGGCGCCTTGCGCTGCCACACCCCGTCATCGACTCGAAAGCAAGATGGCGCACGCTAGGGGCATGCGTGTTGTTCATCCCGGCGGCGCCTTCTTCTGGGTGCACGACGTCATCTGGCTGCTCATCGTCATCGCGGTGGTCATCGGCGTCATCCTCATCGTGCGCGTGCTCATGGAGCGCCCCGGCGTGCACGGCCACGGTTCGGGTCAGCCGTACCCGCCGAGCGCCGCGCTCCAGGAGCTCGACATGCGGTACGCGCGTGGCGAGGTCGCGCGTGACGAGTATCTGCGCCGCCGCGCGGACCTCTCCGGTCACCCGCCGCCACAAACGCCGACGAGCTAAATCGTCGCGCTCTCGCCCGGCGTGAAGGTGTGCTCGGCCCACGCCACGGCGCCGACGAGTCCCGCGTCGGTGCCCAGCGCCGCGGTGACGATCTGACACCGGTCCATCGGCCAGGCGAACGCGATCTCCGGGACCGCCGCCCGCAGCGGAGCGAACAGCAGATCGCCGGCGTTGATGAGCCCGCCGCCGATAGCGATCCGCTCCGGCGCCAGCAGGTTGACGAGACCGCCGCAGGCGCGTCCGATCGCGCGCCCGGCTGTGGCAAAGAGCTGTATCGCGAGCGCGTCGCCCGCGTGCGCCGCCTCCTGCACCGCACGCGCGTCGATCATTGCGCGATCGAGCGAAGCGAGAGTCGATTGCGCGCCGTCTTCCAACGCGCGGCGCGCCGCGCGCGCGATCGCTGAACCGGACGCCGTCCCCTCGAGACATCCTCGATGCCCTTGGAAGCACGGTGGCGCGTCCGGCCCGACGGGCGTGTGACCGATTTCGCCGGCCGAGCCGATGCCGTCGTGCAACACGCCGTTGAGCACGAGTGCTCCGCCGACGCCGGTGCTTGCGGTGATGAAGATGAACTGCGTCGTGCCGCGACCCGCGCCCGCGACCCACTCGGCGTAGCCGGCGAGCGTCGCGTCGTTGCGCACAGCGACACTGCTTCCCAGACGCTTGCTCAGCATGTCGCCGGCGGGCGTCTCATTCCAACCCGCCAGATGTGGAGCTGCGTGCACGACACCGCTCGCCGGGTCGAGCGGTCCCGGGATGCCGATGGCGAGTCCGTCGATGCGCTCACCTCCGGCCGCTTCGCGCGCACAATCCGCGACGGCGTCGATGACGGCGTCGGGTCCATCGTTCGACGGAGTTCGCCTGTGCGCCGGCGTTCCATGGGTTGCATCACCGGTTGCCACGGCAGCGCGGATGTTGGTGCCGCCGAGGTCCACGCCGACGAGGAGGGTCATCCGCCCGTCTCGGGGTTGTGCCAGTGCCACGGAGACGCGATACGGTCGGCCTCCTTCGGACCCCATGAACCTGCGGGATACATGTGGATGCGCGGCGGCGCCTTGATCACCTTCTCGACCGCAGCCCAGCCGTGTTCCACCTCGTCTTCACGGATGAACAGCGTGTGATCGTGTCCGAGCGCATCGTGCAGCAGGCGCTCGTACGCCTCCGGCGGTGAGACGCGAAACGACGTGTCGTAGCCGAAGTCCATCTGCACCGGACGCGGCGTGACGTCCCCACCCGGTTGCTTAACAACGAAAGCAAGCGCCATACCCTCGTCGGGTTGAATTCTGATCACCAGACGGTCCTGGTCGAGCGAGTGCACACCGACGCGCCGGAAGAAGTGCAGCGGCACATCGCGAAACACGATGACGATTCGCGTGTCGCGCGCGGCCAGGCACTTCCCCGTGCGCAAGAGAAACGGGACGCCCGACCACCGCCAGCTGTCGATGTGCAGACGCAGGGCAACGAACGTCTCGGTGGTTGAATCCCGTGCGACGCCCTTCTCCTCGCGGTACGCCGGCGCCCGCTTGCCGTCAATCTTGCCCGCGGCATACTGGCCGCGAATCACGGAATGCGGCTCGATGGGATGGATCGAGCTCAACACCTTGACCTTCTCGTCGCGAATCGCCTCGGGCTCGAACGAGTTGGGCACCTCCATCCCGATCAGTGCCAGCACCTGAAACATGTGGTTCTGGACGATGTCGCGAAGCGCGCCGATCTCCTCGTAGAGGCTCCCGCGTCCGTCGACGTTCACCGTCTCGGCGACGGTGATCTCCACACGAGAGATTGCCTCACGGTTCCAGATGCGTTCGAACACCGAGTTGCCGAAACGGAAGACGAGCAGGTTCTGCACCGTCTCCTTGCCAAGGTAGTGATCGATGCGGAACACCCGCGACTCCGGGACGATCTTGTGCAGCTCGCGATTCAGCTCGCGCGCCGAGCGTAGGTCGTGACCGAAGGGCTTCTCGATGATGATGTTCGTGCCGTCAGCAAGCCCGGCGTCGCCGATGGCGGCTATGAGCGTGTGAAAGGCCGACGGCGGCACCGCGAGGTACACGATGCGCGAGCGCAGCTTGCACAGCGGACGCAGCTGCTCCAGCCCACCGTTCTCCTGCAGAGCGACGAAGTGCAATCGTTTCGCGAAATGCGCGAACGCAGCCTTGTCGATGCCGGTGCGTGAGAACTCGGTGACGCTCTCTCGCGCAAAGTCGCGGAACTTGTCGTCGCTCCAGTCGAACGGCGCTGCCCCGATGATGGCGCCCTTGCGCGGGAGGAGGGCACGCTCGCTCAGGTTGTACAGCGCCGGCAGCAGCTTGCGACGCGCGAGATCACCGGTTGCGCCGATGACGATGATGTCCTGGTCGGGCGGCGGCCGCAGCGGCATGGCGCCGTGCTCGCGCTACCGACGGCCGAGGTGCTGCATTGCGGCGGCCGCCAGTTTGGTCAGCACCGCAAGCACCGCAAAGACGACGCTGAGCAAGAACACAGGTCCCTCGGCGCCCGGTGTCCCATATGTGTACACGGCGAGGATGGCGGCCGCGAAGAAGCCGACAAGCGAGATCACGAGAAAGGTGATCGATGCGCGCGTGGCGGCGTCGAGCTGAGGCGCGCCGCGATCGCGTTCGGCGGCGCTCGGCAGGAGCGGTCCCGCCGGGAAGAAGTGTCGCACCGCGACTACTCCGATGCCGAAGGCCATGAGCCCGGTGAAGCCGCAGCCGGCGATGATGGCGAGTGGCGTCTCGATCGACGGTGTCCTGTACGTGTACACCGCCAGGATGCCCATGGCGAAGAGCGTCGCAGCGACCAGGGAGAGGCCGAGCACGAACAGCCACGTGATGGCATCCAGCTGGGGCAGCGTGATCGACGAGAGCGTGATGCGCACCGGCTCGCCCACGACGCCGGCGCTCTGAGCGAGCTGCTGGTAGTACTGCGGTTGCGCGCTGAGCCCTGACACTCGCGGCTGCAATCCATACCGGATGACCTCGGGTGCGATCGACGACGGTTCTGCGAGCAACCCGGGTTGCGGACCCGGAAACAGGCTTCGCTCCTCGGTTCGGCCGTCGGGATAGTTGAGACGCAGAAGCCCGCAAACCTCGCAATGCCACGCCTGGATCGGCAGTCCGCCGACGACAGGGCCGTAATACGTGACCGTGCGGCGCACACCCTCGGGCCCGATCGCACCGTCGTAGTGCGCGAACTCGTGCGCCATCACCCCCGTGACGGGTACCGGGTGCGCACACTCATCAGGGGTTGGCGCCTGGGTGGTCACTGCGTCAGCCACGGCCACGCGCCGGATTGTAGGCCGCGTGGAGCGGTAGGCTGCAGAGCGAATGCGCGAGCGACTCATGCGACTCCCGCACCATCCGGTCGCGCTCGCGCTCGTCGTGTTCGTCGCCGCCACCACAGCGGGCCTCGTGGCATGGCTCGTGCTGGCCCATCGCGGCAGCGGCGGTGAAACGACGCCGCCGTCTCCGGCGGCGCAAGCGGTGCTGCAGTACTTCGCCGACCTGGACGCGCACGACTGTCAGTCCGCATACCAGTTGCTGACCGATCCGCTGCGCGCACGATCCCGAACCGAGGACGCGTTCTGCATCGCCGCACAGGCACAGCCCAACCGCTCCGTGGTGGTCGCGTCGGTGATGCAGCCATCGGCGGTGCGCGCCGTCGTCGTCCTCATCGTCACCAAGCACGACGGCACGGTGCGCCGTGATCAGGTGGTCGCACTGATGAGCAGCGGCAGGTGGAAGGTGAGCGACATCGCCGCAGTGTCAGACAGCGGTGTCACGCTGTTCGACGTCGATGGTGCGGTGATGCAGATCCGCAACGACTACGGGCAACGAACCGGCGTCATGCTCACCACGCTGACGTGCGCGCAGCACGGCACCATTCCGGCGGGCGCCGGCACCGTAATTCCATGCGCCTATGTGGACGCATCAGGCACCGCGGGGACGCTCGCGATCACGGTCCGTGCCGGCGGCGCATACACGTGGGCGACGACCGCATCGTCGCCCGCTGCGGTGACACCCTCACCGAGCGTGTGAAGCGAAGTCGTGTCAGCTCGCGTGCGTGCGGCAGGCGCGTGCCGTAAAGCCGTCATCGCGCAGGCGTTGTGCCAGCGCCTTCGCCTCCCCGGCGTCACTGGACACCGTGAAGTAGGCGCCGCCGCTCCCGGTCATGTGCCACCGAACGCCGCTGTCGAATGCGCGCAGGCGCACCGCTGCGGCGGCGAGCGTGTCGCTGACGCGAAGCGCGGCGGGTTCCAACGCGCTCCCGAGCAGGTCGTCGTCGACACGCTCAGCGGCGTGCAATGCGCGTGCGACGCCGTCGATACGTCCGCTCGCACTGCATTCGTCCGGAAGCAGTCGCGCGTAGACGTCGCCCGTCTGCATCGGCGCCAGCCACACGACGACGAGCTGCAACAGCGGCGCCTCGAGCGGCGTCACCTCGCCGCCACGCCCGGTGGCGCGCACCGGCGCTGCGCGCAGCATCGCCGGCACGTCGCTGCCGATCTGCAACGCAGCGGCGTCGAGCGCCGCATCGTCGACCCGCACGCCGTGCGCGCGAAGTAGCCGCTGTGCAGCGCGCAACGTCGCCGCAGCATCGGCCGAGACGCCGCCAAGCCCTGCGCCGGCTGGGAGGCGCTTGTCGATCCAGATGTCCACCCCATGCGATGCGGACACGCCCACCTCTTGTAAGAGCCCGTTCGCGGCACGGAACGCGAGGTTCTCTTCGGCCGGCGCCGCGCCATCTGCTCCTGGGAGTCCCGGTGACTGCGGACCAGTCAGCCACAGCCGGACGCCACCGTCAGACTCGCGCATTCCGACGAGGTCGTGCCAGTCGATGGGCAGGATGATCGTGTCGATCTCATGCCAGCCGTCGCCCCTGCGACCGACGACCTCGAGCGCGAGGTTGATCTTGGCGTGGGCGGGAGTGACGAACATGGCCGCTGATATACTGCGCAGGCCGCGCTGCAGCCGGTTGATTCGGCGCGCGCGTGCTTGTTCATCAAGATCCAATGGCCAACACACGCTCGGCGCGAAAGCGCATCCGCTCCAACGAACGTAAGCACGTTCGCAACCGTGCTGTGCGGTCGTCGGTGCGCACCAAGGTGAGCAAGGCGCGCCGCTCACTGCTCAATCCGGCTGAGGGTGTGGACACCGTCGAAGACGTGCGCGCTGCCATCCGGGCGCTGGACCGCGCAGCCGAGAAGGGGATCCTGCACCGCAACAACGCCCGTCGCCGCAAGTCGCGACTGGCATCGATCGCCTCGACACTGCAGCGCGCCGGCGAGGGCGGTGCCGGTGATGCCGCCGCGGCTCGCACCACGGCGGCGGGCGGGGCGAAGGGCCGCAGCGCCAAAGCGAAGGGCGCGGCCAAGCCGGCCTCGAAGCGCACTGCCAAGGCGAAGCCTCAGGCCAAGGCGCCCGCGCCCACGTCGCGGGCAGCGCGCAGCGCGACCAAGCGCAGCCCATCCTGATCGCCGATCTCCCCCGCCTTCACACCGCGGTCGACCTCGTGCAGCGCTCGCAGCCAGGATGCCGCGGTCGCAGGCGCGACCCGTCGTGCTTGGCGCGCCAGACGCTCCGCGCGCCATTCCGGCATCCGAAGCTCCCCGGCCAGTCCCAGAGCTGAACCGCGCAGGCGCATGAACGACTGCGCGGCGATGAGATCGCGCAGCTGGCCGGCGAGGATCGACAGGAGGTGCTGCGTCGATCTGCCTTCGGCGAGCAGGCTCTCGAGCGTCGCCACACCCCGTGCCGGTTGCGGACCGAGGAGCTGCTCCAACACTGCCCACATCTCGACCGGCTCGTCACCGGCCACCGCCCGGCCGACGTCTTGCGATGAGAGCGGCCGTCCCGAGGCATAAGCGGCGAGCTTGTCGAGTTCGGAGCTCAGCACGCCGAGATCGGTCCCGGCGACCTGGAGCAACACGTCCGCCGACCCGGGTCCGAGCCGTAAGCCGAGCTTGCGAATCTCGGCGTCGAGCCAGCTGCGCAGTTCGCGTCCCTTCGGTGGCGAGAAGTACGCGACAGTCCCGCGTAAGGACTTGATCGCCGCCAGCACGGGGTGCTGCGGCGCGACTCGGAGGTGCGCGACGAGGCACACGCTCGTCGTCGGGGCACGCTCGCGCAACGCTGCGGCAAGCGCGTCTGCCGAATCCGCGCCGCGCCGCGTGTTTGCGCCCAGTTGCGGAGCGTCGCGTACGAGAACGCAGCGCTCAGGATCGAGCAGCGGCACCTCGGCGAGACTCCGACGCAGGGCGTCGAGTCGCGACGGAGCGTCGTGGACCTCGATGTCGAGCTGAGGCGACCGCTCACGGACCCGCTCCATCCACGCGCGGACGGCGCTGTCGACAAGGTGACGTTCTTCGCCGTGCACCAGCAGCAGGTGGTCCGAGGAGCTCGCCATGGCCGCCGCGATTATTTCAAGCGACGCTCACCCGTCCTGCACCAGGCCGCCCGCCATCTCGACGAAGCGGACATCGCCCGCGGTGCTGGTTCGGAGCACGGCGGTGCCGGGCGGCGCTGCCGCGGTGGAGCCTCCTGACGCGAGGGGCACGACGACCGTCTGCGGCCGTACAGCCGCAAGCAGCGCCGGCGAGAGCGAGCCTCCAGGCTCCGCCACGAGCACGTCGGCGCGCACGGAAGCGGCGTAGATCGCGGCCAGCTCCTCCTGGTCACCGGTGCCGGCGTCGCCGAGCACGAGCACACAGCCGGATGTGCCGGTGACGAGGACCGCACATGAGGCGGCGCCCGACGATTGGGAGCGGTAACTCAAGCAGCGCCAGGTGGCGCCGCCCCACTCCCACGCATGGCCCGCAGGTTCGAGGGCGCTCGCGCCCGACGACTCGAGCGTGGTGGCAACCGAGGCAGCGCCTGGCGAGAGCTCACCGGGCAGCATGAGCACGCCCAGCTGGTAGCGGCCTTCGAGGCCGGTGAGC
>JBHEMA010000267.1:0-7383 GCA_046262795.1 Candidatus Dormibacteria bacterium
ATCGCGATCAGCCTCGGCACCCAGCTGGGCGCCGAGCTGCTGACCACGCCGCACGCCTACGTGACGCTGAGCGAGCACGACCTGACGGTGCTCGCCGACGAGCACAACCCCAACCCGAGCATGTTGAGCGGCGTCAGCATCCGGGTGCGCAGCAATCTGGTCGTCGTGTCGGGACAGCACCCGATCGGGCCGGTGTCCGTCACACCGGTCGCGCACATGTCGCTCACCCTCGACCCCTCGAAATCGCCGCCGACGCTGACGAGTCAGGTGGTGCAGCTCGAGGTCGGCGAGCTGGGCATTCCCGGTTTTCTGCGCGACCGCGTGCTTGGCACCTTCGCGGGGCCCATCGATCTCGACCGGCTCTTCAGCGCGTCGCCGGCCTTGCAGCTGCTGCGAGCGCACATCGAGTGCGTGACTGTTGCGCGCGACGGTGTGCGCGTCGGTGTGCACCGGCCGACGGTGACGCCGGATCCCAGCGTCTGCGGCAGCTGACGGCCGTACGCTAGGCGCGTGCGCAGGCCGGTTTCCATCGTCGCGGTGCTGCTCTGCGCGTCATGCGCCGCGCCGCCGCATGCGGGAGGCAGCCCGACGGCGACCGCCGCGCCTGCACACGTGGCCCGCCTGCTCGCGACGGCGCAGGAGGACATGTTCGACAACCGCTACGGTGCGGCCGATTCGGTGTACGGGGAAGCGCTCGCCATGGCACCGCAATCAGCCGATGTGCGTGCAGCGCTCGCGCTCTTCCTGGCGTACCGGACCGATTTCAGCGATGCGCTGATGCAGGCGCAGCGTGCGGTGGCGGTGGATCAGCACAGCGGTGCCGCGCAGGCGGCGCTGTGCCGCGTCCTGGACTGGTCCGGAAGCGTCAGCGCCGCGGTCACGGCGGGGCGCACCGCGATCGAGGTCGCGGCAACGGATCCACTGGCGCGCCTCTTCCTCAGCGAAGCGCTTGCTGACAGCGGCGACCTCACCGCCGCTCAGATGCAGCTCGATGCTGCGAAAGCGCTCATCGCGAAACAGCCGAGCGCGTTTCTGCAGGCGGAGGCGCTGCGTGAGACGGCGAACCTCGCAGGCGACGAGGGCAAGCATGACGCCCAGATTGCCGCACTGCAGCAGTCGCGCTCGCGGCAGAGTGGCTGGCTCTATCGCACGGCCGAGCTGGTGGACGCGCAGATGGGCGCAGGGCAAGCCGACGCTGCCCAGCAGACGCTCGATTCGGTAGCAGCGCAGACGCCGGACGACGTCGAGACACTGCAGACGCTGGGCAACGACGCGCTGTTCGTCTGTGACGCGCATGCGGCACTGGGCCTCTGGTCGCGCGCGTTGGCGCTCGCCCCCCGCGACGCCGCGATACTCGACGTCAACGGCGAGCTGCAAGTTGCAGCCAACAATGACATCAACGCTGCGGTCCGGCTCTTCCAACGCGCGCTCGGCGCCGATCCGCACGACGCCCAGGCCGCCGCGTACCTGACGGCGCTGGCGCGCTTCGTGCAGAAACAGCCCGACCTCGGACCGCACGAGATCGCCGCCGCGGTGGCGGCGACGCTGGGCCCACGGCCGATCCACCTGCCGTCAGCACCGCGTCCCGACGTGCAGCTCGCCGCGGCGGCCTCGCACGCGCTCTCGGCCGTGAACGCGACGCGCGCCACCGCCGGATTGCCTCCCGTGCAGCTGGACTCTCGTCTCAGCGACAGCGCCACCTCGCACGCTTTCTACTGGCTGTTCAACAACCTCTCGCCGAGTGTCAGCGGACTCGGCATTCACGACGAGACCGCCGGCATGACCGGGTACAGCGGGCAGTTTCCCTGGAACCGCGCCGTCGCGTACGGCTACCCGAACGAGCGCATCGGTGAGGACATCACGCATCGCGGTGACCCGACGGGCGCGGTGCGCGACTGGGTCAACAGCGTCTATCACCGTTTCGCCATCGTGCGGCCGGACCTCACCGTCATCGGGTACGGCCAGGCACACGTCGGACCGCTCGACATGGAGGACATGGAGTTCGGATTCGCGCCCCCGGGGTCGGCGGCGCCCGTGCGCTATCCCGGCGACGGTCAGACGAGCGTGCCGAACAGCTTCATCGACAACGAGCTGCCTGATCCCGTTCCCGCCGGCGCGCCCCGCACCACCGGATACCCCGTCACGGTGACCTTCGGACAGGGCGATGCAGTGCACCTGCGCGGCTTCACACTGAGCGCGGACGGCGCCGAGCTGCAGAGCTACATGCTCGCGCCCTCGAGCGAGACGGAGAACTCCGCCTCGCTGCTGCCGGTTGCGCCGCTGCACCGCGGCAGCGTGTACACCGCGCACATCTCCGCGACCGTGAACGGCTCAACCTACGACTCCACCTGGTCATTCACGACGACCATGTGAATCCGTCAGCGAAGGCGGATGTACTCCACCGTAGCTGACACCGACAGGAGGGGAGATGTGCAAAGAGGGGATCCTTCCCCTCTTCGTGATTAGGGAATCGTCTGGGCGATGTGCGCGATCTTCGCCGCCCAGTTGGGGTCGGTGGCGTAGTCGACGTTCATGCCGCGCAGCGTGGGGCCGTGAAAGAAGTGACCGTGCGGCGACAGGTAATTGCTCGCGATGAACTGTGCGACGTCCTGCACGCAGGCGTCGAAGCTGTTGAAGCTGCTCGCGTCGCCGTACGGATTGGAATCGTTCGCGTTGAACCCGAAGAGATTGTGCTTGTTCTGCGCAATGGCGCTCTGCCCCCAGTCCGACTCGAGGATGGCGTGCGCCACGAAGTACCGCGCGCTGACGTGGTACCTCTGCTCGGCGCGCACGAAGCTGTCACCGAGGCCCGCCATGGGCGTTCCCTGCAGGAAGTTGTCGAGGTTGGTCGCATTCTCCCCTGAGCCCTGCGTCAGGTCGGTGTCGACGGTGAAGGTGCTCCCCGCAATTGCAGTGAAGACGGTTCCTGCGGCGCGCTCTGCGAGCAGCGTCTGTGTGGCCAGGGTCAGCTCGTCGGACGCGTGGTTCACCGCTTGATGCGCAGCGACGTCGGCGGCTTGCACCTGCTCCGCCTGCACGGCGACGAGCGCTTGCTGCGTCGCCAGCTGCTGCTGGCTCGCGGTGAGGTCGGCGCGCGCGCCGCGGTCCTGGCCGAGAGTCTGCTGCGCCTCCGACGACTCCTGGTGAATGCGATCGATGAGCTGCTGCGCTGCCGTCGCCACGTGGTCCACCTGCTGCTTGCGCTGCATGGCGGTCGAGATGTCCTTCGCCGAGATGATGTAGGTGAGCGCAGCCTCGGCTCCGCCGTTCTCGTACGTTTGGCGCACGTAGGCCGCGAGCCGGTCGCGGTCCGTCGCGAGCTCGTAGTCGAGCGTTTTCAGCGCGGCGCCGTCCGCACTGATCTGCGCGTCGAGTGCCGTGATCCGGTGCTGCAGCGCGGCGAGCTGGGCGCTGTACGACGCGAGTGACGTTTGCGCCTGCTGGAGCGCGCCGTCCTCGGCGTTGGCGTGGTTCTGCGCGTCTTTCAGCGACTGCTGCGCGTTGTCGACCTGCGCCTGGGGATCACGGTTGTCCGCGGTGACCGGCTGGGCGACGAAGCTCAGCGCGACCACCACCGGAAGAGCGCATGCCAGGCGATGGCGGGCAGCCCACGACAGAGCGAATGCCATCGGGCCGACTCTCACATCGTCTCGTCGCGGCGATCGGAGTCATCGCCGTGACGCGATCGCTTATCGGAGCGTCGTTACACCCCGTTTCCGATCCGTTGGACGCGCGGTCTAGCTTGCCTTGCGCTCGAGGAGCTTGCGCTTGAGATCGGGAGTGGTGACGTCGACGTCGACCACGCTGCGGGGTCCGCAGTTGGTGCACACCTGGTGGCCGCCGACGGGAGCCCCGTCCGCCCCGAAGTACACAACGGCGAGGATCTCCGCGCCGCAATGTCTGCACTTCTGGGGCTTCGCCATCATCCTCTCCGTGATGAGTACCGCTCACCGCAATGATCGCATGGGCGAGGCAGAAGTGGAACGGCTCACGCCACCACAGCGAGCGCTGCTCGCGGCATACCTGCGTGAGCTCGAGGTGTGGAACCGCCGGATGAACCTGACGGCGGTCGCCGCCGCGGCGACGTGGTGGCGTCACGTCGGCGAATCGTTACGTCTCGACGCTGCGCTGGGGCTCGCCTCGGATGCCGTCGTCATCGACGTCGGCAGTGGCGCGGGCTTTCCCGGTGTGGTCCTCGCCGCCATCGCACCGCGACGGCGGATCGTCCTTCTCGAGAGCGATCTCCGCAAGGCGGGATTTCTGACGCACGCAGCCGGCGTCTGCGGGCTGGATTCGGTCGAGGTGGTCGCTCGCCGGGCTGAGGACGCCGGGCATGACGCCGCGTTGCGTCAACGTTTCGACGGCGCGGTGTCGCGAGCGGCCGCGCCGCCGGCTGTGCTGTGCGAGCTGGCACTCCCGCTCGTTCGCCTCGGCGGCGTGCTCGGTGCGGTCGTCGGCGATGTCGATCCGCGTGACAGCGCGGCGGCGGCGTCGGCGTGCGGCGGTGGTGCTCCAGAGCTCGTGGCTCCAGGAATCCTTCGCGTCGCGAAGGTGGATGCCACGCCCGACGCCTACCCGCGCCGTGCGGGGATCCCGTCCCGGCGCCCGATCACCGGCTGAGCGCAGCCAGCGCCGCCTCCGCGACGGCGCGTTCGTTCCATGGAACTGGGCCGCTCGCCGTGATGATGCTGCTCTCGTGGCCCTTGCCCGCAAGCAGCACGGTATCGCCCGGTGCGGCGCGCTCCATCGCATACGCAATCGCCTCGGAACGGTCCGGGATGATCACCACCGTCTCGCCGCGCGCACCGCCGGCGGCGGTGGCACCGCCTGCGATCTCCTCGAGAATGCGCAGCCGGTCCTCGCCCCGCGGGTCCTCGTCCGTGATGACGCTGCGATCCGCGAATCGCGCCGCGACAGCGCCCATCTCGGGACGCTTGTCGCGATCGCGCTCGCCGGCTGAGCCGAACACGGCCCACAAGCGGCCGCGTGTGGTCGGTCGCAGCTCGCGCAACACCGTCTCCAAAGCGTCTGCGGTGTGCGCATAGTCGACGACGACGGCGAACGGCTGGCCCGCATCGACCAGCTCCATGCGGCCGGGGACGCGGTCGACGGCAGCGAGTCCACGCGCGGCGTCGCGAAGCGATGCGCCCGTGACGCACGCTGCCGTCAACGCCGCGCACGCATTCGCGACGTTGAACCGACCGGCGAGCCGCAGCGACACCTCTTCCGATCCCCACGGTGTCTGCGCGCGAAAGTGCAGGCCGTCCGGGGCTGCAGCGACCTGGTGTGCCTGCACATCCGCCGCGACACGGGGGTCGATGCTGTACGTCAACCGCGTCGCAACGGGTATGCCTGACAGCACCGGGAACGCGAAATCGTCGGTGGCGTCGAGCACCGCCACACCGTCGCGGTGACGTGCAACGATGTCGGCCAGCCGCGCTTTCGCGGCGAGATACGCCTCACGCGTGCCGTGCACGTCGAGGTGCTCGGACGTGATGCGCGTGTACACGGCGCAGCGATAGCGCACGTCATCGACGCGATGCAGTGCCAGCGCATGCGACGACGTCTCAAGCGCGACGTGCGTGCAGTGCGCGTCGCGCATCGCAGCGAGGTGCTCCTGGAGGTCGCGCGCCTCGAGCGTCGTCTGCCGGCTCGTATTCGCCGTGACCTCGTCACCGCGGCGCCAGTCGACCGTCGTGAGCGAGCCGGCGTTGATCCCAGCGGCGCGCCATGCCGACCAGAGCATGGTGCACGTCGTGGTCTTGCCGTCGGTGCCGGTGACGCCGGCGACCGTCAGGCTGTCACTCGGTCGCGCATAGAATGCCGCCGCAAGCGCCGACAGGGCGACGCGCGTGTCGGGTACCACGACGAGTGCTGCGCCGGGTGCGCGCGCCGGTGCGTGTTCCGCGACCACCGCGATCGCACCTCGCTGCACGGCGTCATCGATGAAGGCGTGTCCGTCGACATGGAAGCCACGGATCGCGACGAAGACACTGCCGGGCCCGCATGCTCGCGAGTCGTACTCGATGGCGCTGACATCACCGTCGAGGTTGGCGCCACCGGCGGGCGGCACTCCCGCTGCGCGAAGCATGTCGCCGAGAGCAGGCACGTGAGGTCAGTCCCCCTGCCGATCCACGGTGTCGCCGCCGAGGAGCGCGACCAGGTCGCGCGCCTGCCTCCGCCCCTTGTCGCTCAGTGGACGCAGCTCGTCGGGTCCCGACCACTGTTCACGGTCGCCCGCATCCGCATGGCGGATGAGGTGCAGGCGCGTCACGTCCAGTTGCTCAGCCACGATGGCGTCATGATGATCACCGAGCACCTCGTGCGCACCGGCGTGCCTCAGTTCAGGCGCCGGCGACTCCACGCGCAGGCGCAGCCTTCCGGCTATACTGCGCGGCGCTTTTCGGCGAGTGGAGGGAGCCCATCGCCGCCTCACCCCTGACGAGGAGGTCGACGACTGTGGCTGGTTTGTTTGCAGGAAAGGGCGCGATCGTCGGGGCGCTTCTCGCGGCCGTCGCCGTGATCGTGGTCGGCGAAAGCGGTGCG
Organism: Candidatus Dormibacteria bacterium; assembly: GCA_046262795.1. Classification (GTDB taxonomy): domain Bacteria; phylum Chloroflexota; class Dormibacteria; order Aeolococcales; family Aeolococcaceae; genus JAFALX01. The sequence goes on from JBHEMA010000267.1 coordinate 6,547, forward strand.
TCCGCGGCGACCACCGGCACCTGGAATGTGGTGCAGAGCCCGAACAAGAGCACCACAGCGTTTGACGGCTTTGCTGGGGTTACGTGCGTGACCCCGTCGGACTGCTGGGCGGTCGGATCGTATTTCGACGGGAACAGCGAGCAGACACTGGTCGAGCATTGGGATGGAACGTCGTGGAGCATCGTTTCGAGTCCCAACCAGGTTCCCGGCCCAGGCGCCGGTACGGAGGAGAGCAACGCCCTCAATTCGGTGAGCTGCGTCAGCAGCAGCGATTGCTGGGCGGTCGGCTTCTATGTGCGCACGGTGCAGACCCCCACAGCTCCGCAGAACACGCCGGTGACCTCGAATGACGAACCGCTCTACGAGCACTGGGACGGCAGCAACTGGGCGCTCGTGACCCCGGTGATAGTCGGTACGACCGACTATCAGCTCTTTGGTGTCTCCTGCAGCAGCAGCAGCACCTGCCACGCGGTCGGCTACTGGGAACCGACCGCGTCGTCACCGGAGGTGTTCACTTCAACCTGGAACGGGACCACCTGGGCCGGAGATACCCAGACGACTGCGGGCGAGCTCCGTGGTGTCTCCTGCGTCGACGCCTCGCACTGCTGGGGCGTCGGACTCGACGCGAGCTCAACCAGCGCCACCCTTGTCGAGATGTGGAACGGGACCAGCTGGGTCGTGCAGTCGTCCCCCAACCAGGGCACTGACTCCAACTTCCTCGAAGGTGTGTCCTGCATCAGCCCGACCGACTGCTGGGCAGTCGGTCTGTATGTCGACGACGCCGGCGGCAACAAGACGCAGGACCTCTTCGAGCTGTGGAACGGGACCACCTGGAGC
>JBHEMA010000268.1:0-3243 GCA_046262795.1 Candidatus Dormibacteria bacterium
GCCGACGACAGTGTCGTATCCGTGATCGAGCTCGACGATGCGGTCGTGGATGAAGGCAGCTCTGGCTGCGGCCTCGAGCTCGTCCTGTGTCGCATCCGGCTTCGCGTACAGCAGGTTGCGACGCACCGACGCATGGAAAAGGTACGTCTCCTGCGTGACCATGCTGACGATGTCGGCGACGGAGTCGATGCGAAGCGAACGTACGTCATGACCGTCGATGCGCACGGCACCGCTGGTCACGTCGTAGAGGCGCGGGATGAGGTACGAGATCGTGGTCTTGCCCGCGCCGCTCGGGCCGACGATGGCAGCGAGCTGTCCCGGCCGCACCGTGAGCGAGACGTCCTCGAGCGCCCATGACCGCGGTGCCTCGTTTGGCACCAGCGCCGCACCGTCACGATCGGCCGCGGCAGCGCTCGTGCCGTCGTCCGACGCCTTCCCGGATGTGATGGAAGCAGGTCGCTCGTCGCGCTCGTACCGGAACGAGACGTCGTCCAGAGCGACCTCGCCGCGTACCGTTGCAGGGTCGAGCATCGTTGCGCCCGGCGCGTCCTTGATGTCGTGCGGCATGCGCAGGTACTCGAAGATGCGTTCGAACAACGCGAGCGATGCCTGGATCTCGACCGACACCGACAGCATGCTGCCGATCGGGAAGAAGAGACGGCTCTGCAGCGTCGTGAAGGCGACGATCGTCCCGGCTGAGATGCCGGCGTGGGGATCGTGCGCCAGCACGAGACCCGCGATGAGATACACGAGCGCTGGAGCGCCGCTGAAGAACGCGCCGATGACGGCGAAGAGTGCGCGACCGACCATCTCCTGACGGATGGCGAGGTCGGCAAGCCTGCGGTTCTCGTGCCGAAAACGTCCGATGTCCTCGTGCCGCCGGCCGAACACCTTGCTGAGCAGCATGCCGGAGACAGACAGTGTCTCTTCTGTGATCGCGCTCATCTCCGCCTTAGACTCCTGCGCCTGCAGCGTGATGCGCCGCCGCACCTTGCCCGCGCGGTACGTGTACAGCACGAATATCGGCGTGATGGCGAGTGACAGCACCGTCAGTTGCCACGACAGGATGAGCATCGCGACGAGCGTGCTCAGCAGCGTCACCACGTTTGACAGCATCGACGTGGCCGTGTCGGTGACGACGGACTGAATGCCGCCGACGTCGTTGGTGAGGCGCGACTGGATCTCGCCGGTGCGAGTGCCGGTGAAGAACCGCATCGACATGCCCTGGAGGTGCTCGTAGAGACGGTTGCGCAGGTCCTCCATGACGCGCTGGCCGACGCGGTTGGTCAGGTACGTCTGCAAGACACCGACCGCGCCGGTGACGATGGGGACCGCGACCATGATGCCGACGATCACGAAGAGCCGTGTCTCGTTGACACCGCCCTGCGGAAACAGCGCTGTGTCGAACACGACCTTGATCAGGACGGGGTTGATGACCCCGGCGCCTGCGGTGAAGAGCACGAGCGCTGCGATGGCGACCACCGACATCCGGTATGGGCGGAACAGCCGCGCAGTGTCGGCAACGAGCCGTCCCCGTGGAATGGAGCCTGTCGGCCTGTCCTGAGCACCGCCACCGCCCCAGCGGCCATGGCCTCTCATCGGACGGCGATTCCCTGAGCGCGCATCGAATCGACTGTATCAACGGCCTTCGATTTCCAATCGTTGAAATTCGGAACGTGTCGATCGAGACGCCGGCGGCAGTTGCTCGACGCGTTCAGTGTCGGTGGGAAACTCGGAAAAACGCGCGTGGCAGCGACTTGCCGGCTGCGACGTGATAGCAGCGCTATAATGTTTTCCACAGGATTACGAACAGCTCTGGAAAACAGGAGGTTGCGGATGCGCATCGCATGCCTGCTCGACAGTGACTTCGAGGACTCCGAGTTCCGCCAGCCGTACGACGCGCTCCGGGAGGCGGGGCACGAGGTCGTGATCATCGGCCTCGAGAAGGGCAAACAGCTGCCCGGCAAGAAAGGCGTGGAAATGACCCGCGCCGAAGCCGGGGTCGATGACGTTTCGCCCGACCAGTTCGACGCGTTATTGGTCCCAGGCGGGTACTCCCCCGACCACCTGCGGGCCACTCCGAAGATGGTCGCCTTCACCAAGGCGTTCTTCGACGACGAGCGCCCGGTCTTCGCGGTGTGCCACGGGCCCCAGCTCCTGCTGACGGCCGGCGTGGTGAAGGGCCGAACGATGACGGCTTGGACGACGGTGCAGCAGGATCTGCGCTACGCCGGGGCGCACGTCAAGGACGAGGAGGTCGTGGTCGACGGCAACCTCGTCACCTCGCGCAAGCCTGACGACCTCGAGGCGTTCTGCCGCGAGTCGATCCGGATGCTCGAACGGGTGCCGGTAGGAGCGCGGTGAGGTTGGAGACGCCGGTCGCGCCACCGGAGCGGGGCGACCCGCCGACGATCCCGGGACCGACGGAGCCGCGCCTTCCGGAGGTGCCGGATCCGGCGCCGGGGCCGGGACCTGTGCCCGAGCCACCGCAGCCGCCGGCACCGCCGGCGCCTGAGATCAATCCACCGGCACCCGATCCGGTACCCGTCATCTGAACCCTTGGGGGCAAACCGAAAGGGTCCGGTGCCACGGCACCGGACCCTTTCTCGTCAGTGGGTACTGACGGAGCTACCAGTAGTACCAGCGGCGACCGTGAGGCCGCAGCAGGAATCCGAGCACCCAGATCGCGAGTGCGATCACCGCCACGATCCACAGCAAATGGATCGCCGCCCCGGCGCCAAAGAGAATGGCGATGAGGACCAGGAAGAGCAGTAACGCTGCCATGGTCGACCTCCTATACCTTCTGGCTCCGGAAAGCGTCCCATCTTGCAGCCCGGAGTATCAGAAAACTTGATAGCGAGTATAACCCTTTCTGTACCGCAAGGGTTACGCGAGGCGCTCCGCCAGCCTCGAGGCGAGGGCCATGATGGTCAGGGCAGGGTTGGCGCTCCCCTGAGTGGGACACGCGCTGCCATCCGCGATAAGCAGGTTGCGCACCGCCCACGTGCGATGGTCCTGGTCGCAGACGCTCTGCTCGGGTGAGGAGCCCATGCGGCAGCCACCGATGAGGTGGGCGTAGCGGTCGATGGCGAGGATGTCCTGCGCCTCCGCCTCGCGCCAGATGTCGTGCATGAGCTTGCGCGCGAAGGCGATGTTGGCGCGGTCGTTCTCGCATTGCGTGTAATCGAGACGCGCAACCGGCAGACCCATCGGGTCGACGTCATCGGCAAGCGTCACGCGGTT
>JBHEMA010000269.1:0-4919 GCA_046262795.1 Candidatus Dormibacteria bacterium
CGATCGACTCGTCGAGCTCGAAACGCAGATGTGGAATGGTGCGCAGGTTCTCCAGTCGGTCACCGAGCTGCGCGCGCACGAAACCCTCCGCGTGACGCATGGCGGCGACCACCGCGTGGCGTTCCGCGTCCTCCCCCACCGCGCTGACCATCACGCGCGCGCCGCGGAGATCCGGTGACACGGTAACGCTGCTCACCGACGCGAGCCGAACACGCGGATCCTTCATCTCACGCATCATCAGCGCGCTGATCTCCTCGCGCAGCTGTTCCGCGACGCGCTCACGGCGCGGCGTCCGCTGCGGATGACGCAACGATTCGGGCAGATTGCTCGAACGCAGACGACCGGGACGACCGCGATGCGGCATGAGGATCACGTCCCAGCGAGTCAGGCGTTCTGCTGCTCGACCGAGAACGCCTCGATGACGTCTCCCTCGGCGAAGTCGTTGAAGTCTGAGAGGGTGATGCCGCAGTCGTAGCCGCGAGCCACCTCGCGTACATCGTCTTTGAAGCGCTTGAGATCGGCGATGCGGCTGCGCGCAATCTCACGGTTGTCACGCAGCACGCGACACGTCGCGTTGCGGGTGACGCGGCCCTCGATGACGTGCGATCCGGCGATGGCGTTCTTGCCATCGACGGTGAAGATGCGGCGCACTTCGGCACGTCCCAGGAAGACCTCCACCATCCGCGGTTCGTACATCCCCTTGATGGCGCGCTCGATGTCCTCGGTCACCTGGTACACGACGTCGTAGAAGCGGACGTCGACACCCTGTGCTTCCGCTGCCGCCTTGGCGCGGTCGTCCGGCTTCACGTTGAAGCCGATGACGATGGCCTCGCTCACCGCGGCGAGGTTGACGTCCGACTCGCTGACTGCGCCGACGCCCTCGCCGACGATGCGGATCTTCACGGTGGCGTCCTCGACCTTTTGCACCTGACCGCGCAGCGCTTCGAGTGACCCATTGGCTTCGGCCTTGAGCACGACGTTCAGCGACTTCATGCCGTCGGCGGCGACCGCCGACGCGAGATCGGCCAGCGTGATGCGGCGCGCCGGTTGCTCGACCTGGCGCCTGTCGGTGAGCGACCGCTGTTCCGCCAGGGCGCGTGCGGCCCGCTCGGTATCGGTCACCTGGAAGATCTCGCCTGCCACCGCGACGTCGCCCAGTCCCGTGACGAGCACCGGGAAGCTCGGTGGCGCCTCCTTAACGCGCTTGCCTGTGTCGTCGAGCAGCGCGCGCACACGTCCGTATACCGCGCCCGCCACGATGTGGTCCTGTAGGCGCAGTGTCCCGTTCTGCACGAGCAGCGTCGCCACGGGTCCGCGTCCACGCTCGAGGTTGCTGTCGATGATGGTGCCCACCGCGGTTCGGTTGGGATTCGCTTTGGGATCGACGTACGCGTCGACCGTCAGCAGGAGCGCTTCGAGCAGGTCGTCGATGCCTTCACCGGTGCGCGCACTGGTACGCACGACCGGCGTGTCGCCGCCGTACTGCTCGCTGACGACCTCGTGCTCGGCGAGCTGCTGCAGCGCGCGGTCCGGATTGATGCCGTCCTTGTCGACCTTGTTCAGCGCCACGACGATGGGCACGCCGGCACTGCGCGCGTGCTGGATCGCCTCCTCGGTCTGCGGCATCACGCCGTCATCCGCCGCCACGACGAGGATCGCCACGGCGGTGACGTCGGCGCCGCGTGCGCGCATCGCGGTTAACGCTTCATGGCCCGGTGTGTCGATGAATGTGACGCGACGCCCTTTGTGCTCGATCTGATACGCGCCGATGCGCTGCGTGATGCCGCCCGCCTCGCCGGCGGCAACCCTCGTCTCCCGGATGCGGTCGAGCAGCGAGGTCTTGCCGTGGTCGACGTGACCCAGCACGGCCGCGATCGGCGGCCGGTCCACGAGGCGAGCGGGGTCCTCGTCGCTGAGGTCGAGCAGCGGGTGGCGGCGCCGCGTGGGACCCGCTGCGGCGGGCGCGGCCGCCGCGAGCGCATCCTCGCTCTCGGCTTCGTAGCCGAAGTGGTCCGCCGCGAGGGCGGCTGTGTCGAAGTCGATCGACTGGTTCATCGCGGCCACGACGCCGTTGGTCATCAGGTACTTGATGACCTGCGGCGCGGACACGCCGAGACGATCGGCGAGCTCCGCCACGGTCAACGTGGCGGGCAGTGTCAGCTTCTTGGCGGTGGCGATGGGGACTGCTCCTCGATGAGCCGGCGGAGTTGCTCGTCCAGCCGGGATTGCTCGATTACATCATTGCCCACGCCCAGCGCACGCGCTAGACCGCGGCGCTTGAGGGCAAGCGCCAGACAGCCTACCCACTGATCGCGGCAGATATGCGCGCCGCGCCCGGGGAGCCGCCTGGCGCGATCTACTGTAACCCGCGAACGGTCGTTCGTGACCGCCGCCCGGACGAGCTCGCTCGTCGGCCGCCGCGTGCGGCAACCGGCGCAGCTCCTGATGGGCGAGCCCTTCACTCCTGCGGCGATTCAGCTGCGGCGATGTCGATGCGCCAGCCCGTGAGCCGCGCCGCCAGACGCGCGTTCTCGCCGGAACGGCCGATTGCGAGTGAAAGCTGGGTCGACGGGACCGCGGCGTGCGCTGTGTGCGTCGAGTCGTCGAGCTCGACGCGTTCGACGGTGGCGGGGATGAGCGAGTTCTTGACGTACTGCTGCGGATCGGCGGCCCACGCGACGATCTGTACCTGTTCCGCGCCCAATTCCGACGTGACTGCGCGCTGGCGCACACCCTTCGGGCCGATGCAGGCGCCCTGTGGGTCGATCTCTCCCGCGGGCGCCTCGACCGCGACCTTGCTGCGGCGTCCCGGGTCGCGCGCGATCCCGCGGATCACCACCTGGCCGTTCTGCAGCTCAGGAACCTCCTGCTCGAGGAGGCGGTGCAACAGCAGCGGATGTGAGCGCGAGACGACGAGTACCGCGTCGTGCGTGCGCGTCCGAGCTTCGAGCACGACGACCTTGATGTGCTGATGACGATCGAGGAGCTCGCCCGGAATCCGCTCCTCGGGCGGCAGCAGGCCCGGCATGCCGCCGGCGTCGACGTACCACCCTGGCCCCGCCGGCCGCTCGATGATCGCGTCGACCAGCTGGCCGTGGCGCGCCGCCCCCGCGTCGAGAACCTTGCGTCGCGACTCCTCCTCCACTCTGCCCGCAACCGCCGCGCGCACCGCTGCTGCTGCGAGTCGCGGGAACTCCGGCTTGTCAACCCGTGCCGGTGTCTCCACGCCGTCGACGACGCGAAACACCTCCCAGCTTCCGCTGCGCACGTCGACCTTCGCTCGCACCTCAGCGTCGTCCTCGACGAGCTTGCGGTACGTTTCGACAACCGCTTGTTCGACTGCGCTCGTGATCGCGTCTTCGCTGATCGACATGTCCTCCGACAGGTCGTGCAGCGCCGTGACGGGGTCGGCGTGACGCTCTCGCGCCATCAGATGTCCACCACGATGCGCGCGGCGATGACGTCGTCGAGACCCACGGTCTCGGTTCGCCGCTTGTTGCGGTCACGCACCTCAAGGTCAGCGCTGCCAGGCTGCAAGACGCCGGGGGTGACGTCGCGGGGGGCGGCGCCGGGCCGAGCCGCGTCTACGACGGCTGCGCCGTCAGCAGCGGCGAGGTCCCGGCGAGGGGTCCCTGCGACGGCAGGACCCGCGCCGTCTCCTGAAGCGAGTGACAGCGAAAGACCGGTGAGCGTGCCCTCAACAACGCGTTCGCCGTCGCCGGCGCGCAGTCGAACGTTGACCCGGCGCCCCATCGCGGCGCGCCAGTCGTCGGCGTTGCGTAGCGGTCGCTCCGCGCCGGGCGACGACACTTCGAGGCGGTACGACGTCTCGATCGGGTCGTAGGCGTCGAGCACGGCGCCGGCCGCGTTGGAGACACGCTCACAGTCGTCGAGCGTGACACCGTCCTCGCGGTCGATGACGACGCGGAGCACGGCGCCTCGCCCGCGCCCGGACCAGTGCACGTCGACGAGGTCCACGCCGAGATGGTTCAGCGAAGGACGCAAGAGCGCTGCGATCTGCTCTGCGGTGTCCGTCTTCATGTGTACCGCCGAGGACGAGATTACGCCGTGCGCGCGGCCTGCACACGGCGCTGCCGGGGTCCGGCCGCCGCCGCCTGACGCTGTGCGCGCCACTTCTCCCATGCGACCAGCAGCGTCGACGCGTTGAAGATCGAGCTATACGTGCCGGTGACGATGCCGATGAGCAGCGCCAGCACGAACCCGCGGATGGTGACGCCACCGAAGATGACGAGCGCCAGCAGCACGAAGACGACGGTAAGCGACGTGTTCAGCGAGCGCGTCATCGTCTGCACCGTCGAGAGGTTGATCACCTGGTCGAATGTCAAGCGCGGCCCTACGCGCAGATTCTCGCGAACGCGGTCGAAGACGACGATCGTGTCGTGGATGGAAAACGCAACCGACGTCAGCAACGCGGTGACGAAGAGGCTGTCGACCTGACCGAGGTCGGAGAAGTGCCCGAAGATGGCCCAGATTCCTGCCAGGACGAAGACGTCGTGCAGCAACTTCAGGAAGGTGCATGCAGAAAAGCGCCACGGCGAAATGGCGCGGCCGCGGAAGCGGAACGCCAGATACGCGGCGATCAACGCGGCGCTGACGAGGATGAGGATCACGGCGCTCTGCACCAGGCTGGCAGCGATCGTCGGGCCGACCTGCTGCACCTGCACATCGGGCTGGTCGGTCTTCCCGTTGGTTGCGATCGTCAGGCCGTGACTGTTGAGGCCGTTGTCGATCTGCTCGATCCTGTCGATACCCGAGGGCAGCGTCGAGATCGCGAACGTCGTGTACTCGTTGTTCGCTGTCGCGGTGCCCTCCGCGAGCACTGTTGGCCGGAGATCTCCGGCCAACAGTGCTCGCGGAGGGCACCGCGACAGCGAACAACGAGTACACGACGTTCGCGA
>JBHEMA010000270.1:0-4471 GCA_046262795.1 Candidatus Dormibacteria bacterium
ACGCTGATCGTGTAGATCGGCTTGTCCAGTCCCGGACTGCCGCCTGCTGGAGCATCAACTGTGATATCGGCCATGCGCTCACCTGCACTCGAGTATAGGCAGCGTGCACCGCTGCGCTGGGCAAACGCGAGGCGCCGGGTCTCAGATCCTGGCGTGTTCGACGTCGATGTCGCGGAGGTCGGCCGGCCGCTCGACGCGGTTCGAGTCGAGGAGCTGCAGGCACTGAATGACGTATTTGGCGCCGTTGAGGTTGAGACCGTGTCCGCGCGTCAGCCGCTGGATCGCCTGGAGCGTGAGCAGGTCGCGCTGTGAATAGCGGCGTCGCTTCGTCGTGGTGCGATATGGGACGACGAGGTTGAGCGCCTCGTACATCATCAGTGTGCGGGGATGGATCTCGAGGATTTCCGCGGCGATGCTCAGGGTGTAGATGGGCTTGTCGAGGTCCATCCTCCCGGCCGCGCTGTCGGCCACCTCAGCGGTGGTTGGCATCATCGCGATTCCCATGCAAACCGCCCCCCGGCTCGTGTGTGATACCGACGAACGCGCATTTCTTCCCGGCGTTCGCCACGATTTGTTGATAGTAGACGATGTTCGGGCCATGCGCACCAATTCGTAACCATCGGACGAGCGGGGTCGTTGACCGCTCCAATGGCTGCACAGGCACGACTCCGCCGGCGCACGGCCGGCCTCCCCACCGGATCGGACGAGCTCGCCGTCCGCCGCCGGTACCTGCGCCAGCGGCGCCGTCTCGACGCGCGCGGCTGGACGACCCTGTGGGTCACGGTCGCCGCGCTCATGGGCTGGCTCTTCATCGCCGGTTTCGCCGGCCTCGGCCACTAAGCCTCTCCGAGCAGCTCCCGCAGATCCTGTAGCTGGAGCGTGATCCAGCGCGTGATGTCATTGGTTCGCACGGTGTCGCGGATGCGCTTGATGCGCGCTCGCCGCTGGCGCGAGTCCATCACGATGCCGAGGTAGAGCGCCTCCGCGGTCTCGTCGATGTCGAACGGGTTGACCGTGAGCGCGACGTCACCGAGCTCTTCGTGCGACCCGGCGTTTTCGCTGAGCACGAGCACGCCGTCGTTGCGGTTGCACAGCGGGCCCTCCTTCGCGACGAGATTCATGCCGTCGTAGATGGGGTTGACCAGCAGCACATCGAAGTTGCGATATGCGGCGATGGCGCGCTCCATGTTGTCCTCGACCTCGACGCGGATCGGCGTCCAGCCGCCACGTGAGTACGCGCGGTTGATGCGCGCCGCGACGCTGAGAACGCTGCCGAGGTAGGCGCGGTAGTCGTCGATGTCCTGGCGGCTTGGTTGCAAGAACGCCCAGAAGACGACATCGCCGTGCAGCTCGGGATGCGCGCGAAGCATGCGCTCGTACGCGAGAAAGCCGCGCACGATGTTCTTGCTGAGGTCTGTGCGATCGACGCGCAGGATCAGGTGCTTGGGACGCCACTGCAGGATGCGCGCCTCCTCCTCGCGCACGTCAGGGCTATCGGCGTATGCGAGGAGTGACGCAGCGTCGATGCTGATCGGATAGTTGCGCACCCAGACGGCGCGGCCTTCGATGAACACCGTGCGCTCGCGCAGGTCGACGGCGAGGCCGAGGTTCTCCTCGCAGGTCATGAGGAAGTTGCGCACGTCGCGACTCGTCTGGAAGCCGATGATGTCGGCGCCCAGCAACCCGTGCACCACGGCGTCGCGCGTCCGCTTGGGCAGGATCGTCCAGTACTGCGGCGTCGGCCATGGGATGTGCACGAAGTGCTGGATGCGCACGTCCGGCAGTTGCTCGCGGACCATCTTCGGCACGCAGTACATCTGGTAGTCCTGCACGAACAGCAGCGGCCGCTTCGATGAGCGGCGCACCTCTTCGACGGCGCGGTCTGCGACCAGCTGATTGACGAGCTCGTACCCGTCGGTCCAGGCGCGCTGGATGCCCTCGTCGACAATGGGTTCCCGCGCCAGGTCCCACAGGTAGTGCTGGATGAACCACAGCAGCGGGTTGCTGATGACGCTGTAGAAGAGGTCGAAGGGCTCGGGGCCCGGGTCGACGAAGGCGACGCGGTACTGGCTGCCGTCGTCGGTCACGAGCTCGGCCGGATCACCGCGGGCCATGAGGGCGCGATCGGAGTCGTCACGCGCGATGGCGACCCAGATGGAGCCGGTCAGCGCCGCCAAGCTGCTCAGGGCCGTGACCAGGCCACCGGCGCCCTTGCTCAACCGCTCGGGCAGGCCGCGATACGGGTCCGCCGGGTGCAGCGTGAGCGGCGCCCGGTTGGCCACCACGATCGGAGTGACGTCTCGCAGGATCCGCCGCGTGTACGGCTCGATGGCTGACAGTGCTCGTTCTCGCTGTGAGCGGCGAGATGGGCCTCGCCGCGAGTGGCCATGCTACCCGGCGCTCCCAAGCGCGAGCGGCGAGAATGGCCGCTCATGGCAGCGGTCGAGCAGCAACGTGTGGCGCTTTCCGAGCTCGCGCTCGGCGTGCGCGAGCACGCCGGCGGCGAGCCGGCGATCCTCGCTCTCCACGGACTCGCGAGCAATGCCAGATGGTGGGACCTCGTCGCCCAGCGCCTCTCGCCACGGCATCGCGTCATTGCCGTCGACCTCCGCGGGCACGGGGAGAGCGACAGGCCGGACGGCGGCTATGACTTCGAGACGGTGGCAGGTGACCTCCGTGAGCTGGTGGAGCGGGTGCATCCCGCACCGCTCGTCGTCGCGGGCCACAGCTGGGGCGCCGCCGTGGCGCTTGCCTTCGGTGCCCAGTCGCCCGACCTGACACGCGCCGTGGTCTGCGTCGACGGCGGCGCCACGGACCTCAAGGCGTACTTCGGACCGACGTGGGAGATGGCGGAGCAGACGATGAAGCCGCCGGACCTCACCGGCATCACGGCGGCGGTCATCCATCAGTGGATGGATTCGTCACCGCTCAGCGAGGGATCCGATCCTGACACCGCCGCGTCGATTCTGCTGGGCAACTTCGAGGACGACGGCACGGGACACCTCCGAACGCGGCTGACGCTCGCGCATCACATGCAGATCGCACGCCACCTCTTCGAGCTCGACAGCTATGCGCTGATGGCGCGCGTGCAGGCGCCGGTGCTCTTCGTGCCCGCGGGTCACCCGGACCACGAGGACACGCCGAAGGTGCACGCGATGGAGAAAGCGACGGAGGTGCTCGGCGATCGCGCGCACGTCGCATGGGTCGACGGCATTCATGACATCCCGGTGCAGCGTCCTGACGAGGTCGCCGCGGCGATCGCAGGTTTCATCGACATCGCCGTGCACCCGTGACGAGCGCATCGGCGCCCGCGCGTTGTCGAGGTCAGCCGAGCAGGGTGTCCCAGAGGTAGCGGTCGCGCCGCGGCACGTTCTGGTCCACCCAGATGTGCTTGACCTCGGTGTACTCCTTCAATCCGTGAATGCCGTGCTCGCGGCCGACGCCGCTCTGCTTGTAGCCACCGAACGGCGCCAGCGGGCTGAGCAGATGCCAGTCGTTGATCCACACCGTGCCGGCGCGCAGCTGCTTGGCGATCTCGATGGCACCACGCGTGTCGCGTGACCACACACCGCCCGCGAGTCCGTAAATGGAACGGTTCGCGCGCTGCACCACCTCACCGAGATCGTTCCACCGTTGCACCGCCAGCACCGGACCGAAGATCTCCTCGGTCGCGGCGCTCGATTCCGGTGGCACGTCGGTGAAGACAGTGGGCGCAATGAAGTAGCCCTTGTCGCCGACGCCGCTGGGGCGGCCGCCGCCGCACGCAAGTGTCGCGCCGTCGGCCTTGGCACGCTCGATGCGTGACAGCACACTGTCGTACTGCTGCTTGCTGATGACGGGACCGACCTGCGTGTCGAAGTCCGTTGCATCACCGGCGCGCATGCTCGCCGCGGTGTCGACGAGCCGGTCGACGAAGCGGTCGTAGACATCGTCGTGCACGTACAGGCGCGTCCCCGCTTCGCACGCCTGCCCCTGGTGCATGAACACGCCGTACAGCGTGCCGTCGACCGCGATGTCGAGGTCCGCGTCGGGACACACGATGCTCGCCGACTTGCCCCCGAGCTCGAGCAGGACGTGCTTGATCGTCTGGGCCGCCTCCGCCATCACGCGGCGTCCGGTCGCGGTGGATCCCGTGAACGACACCTTGTCCACGTCCACGTTCTCGACGAGCTCTGCTCCGGGATCGGGGCTCGGTCCGGTGACGATGTTGAGCACGCCGCTGGGCAGCAGGCCCGTCTCGTCGATTGCACGCGCCACCTCGAGCGCGGTCAGCGGCGTCTGCGGCGCGGGCTTGAGGATGACGGAGTTGCCCATCGCCAGCGCCGGCGCGATCTTCCACGCGGCGATGAGGAGCGGAAAGTTCCACGGCGTGATCAGCCCGCAGACGCCGATCGGCTCACGAAAGGTGAGGCCGGTGCCGCGCGCTGCCACCGGCACGGTCTGACCGCTCACCTTGTTCACCGCCCCGGCG
>JBHEMA010000271.1:0-4739 GCA_046262795.1 Candidatus Dormibacteria bacterium
AGAATTGGGGACCTCCTGAGGCGATGGGCGCGCGCTCATGCCTTGAAACGCGTTCATCAAGGGATACCCATGAGCTCGACTCGCCGCCGACTGCTTGCAGGAATCACGGGCGCCGCACTGACGGCGCTGGTTTGGACCGGGTCGACGACGGCGTCGGCGCAGGGATCGCCGGTCAAGCACATGATGGGCATCCGCGGTGGCGGCAATCCCAACGGCAACCCGAACAAGCCTGGCGGAGGCGGAGGCGGTGCCGGCGGATCGGCTGGGAAGAACCTCTCCTATCACGGCGGTCCCATCGAGCAGGCGACGGTCGTCTATCTCGATTTCTGGGGCAGCGCGTGGGGCGGCACCACCGGTTCGGCGCAGACGTACCTGCAAGGGTTCTATGGCAACGTCGGCGGGTCGTCGTGGATCAACACCGATACGCAGTACTGCCAGGGCGTTGCCAGCGGGACCGTCAACTGCGGCTCGAGCGGGACCCACATCACGAACCCAACCAGCCAGCTCAAGGGGACCTGGAACGACGCCGGCAATCCGCCCGCGAACCGACAGATCCAGGACAGTGATGTCGCCAACGAGGCCGTCAACGCCATGAATCACTTCGGCGGGTACAACGGCAACGCGACGTACATCGTGCTCACGCCCAGCGGCGACTCGGAGAGCGGGTTCGCGGCCAATGGCGGCAGCTGGTGCGCATGGCACAGCGACACGGCGTCCGGTGGCAACACGCTCGCATATGCGTACGTCCCGTATCAGCCGGATGCCGCCGCGTCCTGCGGCGAGAACTTCGTGAACTCCGGCAGCGCCGGGTACTACGACGGCTTCAGCATCGTCGGCGGTCATGAGTACGAAGAGGCGCAGACGGATCCGCACCTCAACGCCTGGTACGACCGTCAGAGCAGTGAGGACGCCGACAAGTGCGCATGGAACTCGCTCTCGGGCGATGTCACCCTCGGCGGCACGCAGTACGCGGTGCAGCCACTGTGGGACAACCTGAAGAGCGGCTGTGTCATCAGCGGTCCGTGATCAACCGCTGCTGAGCGCGCGTAACACGAGAGCCAGGTTCGCGGGCCGCTCCGCCATGCGCCGCATCAGGTAGCCGTACCACTGCGTGCCGAATGGCACGTACACGCGGACGAGCTCGTGCTCCTCCGCGAGGCGGCGTTGTTCGTCGCGGCGAATGCCATACAGCATCTGGAACTCATGCGCCGTGCCATTGCGCTGCAGCGCTGCGAACATGCGCTGGGCCGCGTCGATGAGGCGCGGATCGTGCGTGGCCACCATGGGATACGCACCGCCGTCGACGAGCACGCGCAGGCAGCGGAGATACGCGGAACGGATTTCGTGGCGATTCTGCCAGGCGACGCTCGCCGGCTCTTGGTAGGCGCCCTTGCAGATGCGGATTCGCGACCCGTCATATGCCAGGGCTCGGCAATCGTCGACGGAGCGATGCAGCGACGCCTGGATCACCGCGCCGGTTTCCGGGTAGTCGGCGCGCAGGCGCATGACAGTGCGCAGCGTCGCATCCGTCGTGGTGTGGTCCTCCATGTCGATGGTCACGGTCGTTCCCGCTCCGCGGGCCGTCTCGCAGAGCGCCGCGGCGTGGTCGAGCGCCATGGCGCCGTCGAGCGTCTGCCCGACGGCTGAGAGCTTCACCGACACCTCTGCGGACTGTGTGAGCCCTTCGTCGGCGAGACGCGCGATCAACTGCTGGTAGACGCGCACCGCGTCGGCCGCCGTGGCGGGGTCACGCGTGTCCTCGCCCAGATGGTCGAGGCTGACGCTGAGACGTTGCGCACGCAGCTCGCGGACCGCGCGCACCGCATCCTCGATGTGCTCGCCCGGTACGAAGCGCGCGACGAGCCCGCGCGTCACCGGCAGGCGGGTCACCGAGCGCTTGATGGACTCGCGGCGGGACGCCCAGAGCATCGCCTGTTTCAGCGCACTCGCCGGGTTGACCTCGATGCGCCCCTCGGGGCGGCCATATGACTCCCACGCGTCGCGATTCCCGTTCATGGACGTGGCGTATGGTGGGCGACGTGGGTTCGCGCCTGCCACCGGCGCTGCGCGTGCGACCGTTCCGCTGGTACTGGGCGGCGCAGTGGCCGACGCTCCTCGGCACCTGGATGCAGGTGGTCGCGCTCGGCTACCTCGTGTACGCGCGCACGGGCAGCACGACCGCGGTGGCGGTGGTGGCCGCTGCCGACGGGCTGCCCGCGGTCGTGCTGTCGCTCGCCGGGGGTGTGCTCGCCGATCGCATGGGACGGCGTCGCATCCTGCTGGTGACGCAGTCCGTGCTCGGAGTGAGCGCCGGCACGTTGGCGGTCCTCGCCGCGACGGGAAATGCGTCGTTCCTCGCCATCGTCGTCGTGGCCCTCATCTTCGGCGCGACCGACGCGGTCGACCTGCCCACGCGTCAGGCGCTCGTTGCCGACCTGGTCGAGCGCGACGTCGTCGTCAACGCCGTGGCGCTGGGGTCGGCCGCAATGAGCGCGACACGGATCGTCGGCCCGTCGATTGCCGGTTTGCTCATCGGCACCGCCGGGCCGGCCGCGTGCTTCGCGACACTGGCCATCGCCTACCTGGCGCCGATCATCGTGTTGATCACCGTCATTCCCGATGTACCGCCACTGCCGCGCACCGCCGGTCACACGGCTTGGCAGGACCTTGTCGGCGGTCTGCGCCAGGTGCGCGTCGATCCGCTCGTTCGCGGCGTCGTGATCGCGTGCGCAGCACTTGCCTTTCTCGGCGTCTCGTACATGCCATTCCTGCCGGTGCTGGCCAAGACGCAGCTTCACGGCGGTCCGCAGGTCCTCGGACTGCTGTACAGCATCGGTGGCATCGGCGGTCTCGTCGCTGGTGTGGCCATCGCGTCATTGGGACGTGGCGCAGGCCGCGTGCACATGCTGGTCATCGGTGCCCCCGTGTACGCCGCGAGCCTCTTCACTGTCGCGCACTCGACGCTGCTCGCTTTCACGCTGCCCGCCCTCGTCGGCATCAGCTTCGCCTTCGTGGCGCTGAACACGTCGATGACGACGCTTCTGCAGACCGATACCGATCCCATCCTGCGCGGGCGCCTCCTGGGTATCTACGCGACCATCTTCGCGGGACTGCAGCCGCTGGGCACGGTGGCGTACGGCATCATCGGGCCGAGTGTCGGGTTGTTCAACGCGATCGGCATCGGCGCGCTGGTCGTCGGCGCGGTGACGCTCGCCGTGGTCGCCGGTCGCAGATTTCGTCAGCGGATCAGATCCAATGCCACATCGCGGCAGCGCGATCGCGACGTTGCGCACGCCGTCAGCGCACACCAACCACCGGTGGGCGTGGGCGGCGCCGCAGAGTGAGCGGCGACCCCAGCGGGCCCCGATAGAGTCGCCGCGGTGCGTTGTGCTTTGGTGAGGTGGGGAGTCGCCGTGCCTGCCTCCGCATTGCTCGTTGCGTGCGGCGGCGCCTCGTCCGCGAGGCCGACCGCGTCACCGCCCGTGGCTCGCGTGGGCAGCACCGTGATCACACAGGCGCAGTTCGACGTGCGCGTCCAGAGCACGCTCACGGCGCTGCAGCAAGGTGGCGGGCCAAGCGCGGACCCCGCGATGCAGACGAGCATCCGCGCCAGCGTGCTGCGCAGCCTGATCCTTGACGCAATCATCGCCCAGGAGGCGACGGCCCAGCGACTTGCCATGACCGACTCCGAGGTGCAGCAGGAGGTCAACATGGATGCGCAGCAGGCCGGCGGCATCAACCAGCTGCAGTCGCAGCTCGCCTCGGCCGGCGGATCCATTGCGCAGCTCCAGGACGAGATCCGCTCGCAGGGCAATGAACAACGACTGGAGAATGCGTTTGCACAGCAGCGCGCACAGCTCGTGGAGCAGACGCTCGCAGGTGGCGCTGACTTCGCATCGACGGCGAAGCAGTATTCGGATGACACCGGCACCGCGCCAAAGGGCGGCGATCTCGGCGCGCTGAGCGCGAGCGACCTGCAATCCGACGACCCCACGTTCGTCGCCGCAGTAAAGGCACTAACCGTCGGCGCCTACACGCGTTCACCCGTGCGCGATGCCGGCGGCTACGACGTCATCCAGCTTTACGACATGACGGCGTCCTCATGGAGCGTGCGGCACATTCTCGTCGCCGCACCGATGCCGTACACCGTGCACGACCGTCCTGGATGGTTCAGCGAATCGCTCTTCGCGACCGTCGCGCAACAGTGCCACACCGGCAAGATTCAGGTGTACATCCACGACGCCGGCTCGGATCCCTGCTCCGGCGCGCCGACGCTTTCGCCGGCACCGCTGCCATCAATTCCGGGAGCGTGAGGTGCTTTCTCGCCGTGCCCCTCGGTGGCGCGGCGCTCGCGGTAGCGCAGGGAACGCTGGCGCGCTTACAGGCTGAGATCGCGGGCGTCCGCTGGACTCGCCCTGAGACGCTGCACATCACACTGCACTTCTTCGGCTCGATCGATGATGAGCGGGTGCGCGGCGCCCTCGAAGCGGTGCGACCCGTCACAGCTACGACAGCGCGGTTCGAGATGACGACCGACCGGCTGTCGGCATTTCCCGACCGTGGCTCACCGCGCGTGCTGTGGCTGGGCAGCTCGACCGAGAACCCGGCGATGAACGCGCTGGCGCATCGCGTGCACGAGCGCTTGGCTGCGTCGGGATTTGCCGTCGAAGAGCGGCGGTTCCGTGCTCATTGCACACTCGGTCGTGTCCGGGCTCCCATGTCACTGGAATCGCGTGAGG
>JBHEMA010000272.1:0-3342 GCA_046262795.1 Candidatus Dormibacteria bacterium
GCCTACACGATCAACAGCGAGAACGGGAACGGCATCCCGCAGCTCCCGTTCAATAGTGTCAACCAGGGCTGGGATCGTGAATACTGGTTCGTGCAGCGCCACAGCACTGCCCGGGCGCGCAGCTACGCCGCGTTCGGCCAGGCGACCTGGACACCCGCCGGTTTCGATATCTTCCACCTGACGGCCGGCGCTCGTTACACAAAGGACAAGCGCGAAGGAGTCCTCGACGTCGTCAACGGAAACTCGCCGACCGGCGCCGCCGTGCTGCCCAACCCCTTCGTCTTCCGCTTCGACAAAGGCCGGGTCGATCCGATGGTCACCGCAGCGCTCGATGCCACGCGGGACATCCACCTCTACGCTAAATATGCGACGGGTTACCGCGCAGGCGGCGCCAACGACCGGTCGCAGACGTTCACGGCGTTCGGCCCGGAGGTGGTGAAGTCGTACGAGCTCGGCGCGAAGATGGACTTCTTCGACCATCTCGCGCGCCTCAACCTCGCCGGCTATTATATGCGGCGCACGGGCACGCAGACGGATTTCGACAATGTCGATACCAATCCGAACAGCCCGACGTTCAACCTCCATACCGAAGAGACCCGCAACGCCCCGGGCGTGTCCAAGATCAAGGGCGTCGAAGCGGATCTGACAGTCCGTCCAATGCGCAGCCTCGTTCTGGGTGCGTCTTACGCGTACACGGACGTGAGCGTGCCGCCGACGCCTAACCCGTTCCTCCCGAGCAACCCGCCGTTCCAGGTGTATACGGTCTTCACGCCGAAGCACGCCGCATCGGGCTACGTGGATTATGAGCTTCCGGCCGGTTTCGCGGGCGCGAAGTGGCGCGCCCATGTCGACGCCAACTATGCAGGCCGTCAGTACAGCTTCCAGGCCGAGCCGATCAAAACTCAGTCGAGTCTTATCGTGAACGCTCGTCTCGCGCTCGCGGACATCCAGGTGAACGAGGGAAGCACGTTGCTGACCTTCGCTTTGTGGTCGCGGAACCTGCTCAACGAGACGCACATCTACCGCATCTCGGGCGCCAACGAGGGCGTGCTCGGCGACTACGGCAACTTCAACCCGCCGCGGACCTGGGGTGCCGAGCTGTCGTTCAAGATCGGCGGTCCACGGCACTAACGTCTGGTTCCGCTTGACCGCAGTGGCGCGAGCTGCGGGTCACCACCAATCGAGCTTTCGAAGCGAAGCCGCATCGGTCCGCCGGTGCGGCTTCGTCATTTTGCGCTCGGAGTAGCGGGGATGGCACTCACAATTCTGTAACAAGCTCGCTCGCGAAACTGTCATATCCGCGTGCAAGACGCCCACATGACAACGGTCGGACGGGAATAATTCACCACCTGTGCAGAACCGTTGCAGCCTTGTGACAATCACCTAACGGCAGTGGGTATGGCTCGCTCTCAGATCATCGCTTTCGTCGCCGCTCTCGTCACGCCCGCAGCGGCGTGGGCGACGAACGACGGCCAACTCTGGACCAACGCGAACGCGACAGTGAAGCTGTCCGATCGCTGGCGCCTGTCCGAGGAAGTAACCATCCGCTTAAGCGACAACAAGAACGGTCTCTACGAGCTCGAGGCGAACACCTTGCTCGGCTATCGCTTCAACAAGATCGTGACCCTCTGGGCGGGATACACGCATAACCCGCAATATTCTGCCGGCCATTTCACGCGGACAGAGCATCGCGCACGCGAGCAGATCACGTTCGACAGCTTCACCAAGCTTGGGCCTGGCAAGCTCAGCGGCCGTCTTCGGCTGGAGCAGCGCTGGCGCGAGGGTCTCGACGGTACCGGGTGGCGGCTACGCCCGTACCTCAAGTATTCGATGCCGCTCCACGGGAAGGTGAACCTCAATCTGAGCAGCGAACCGTTCATCAACCTCAACACCACGAGCTTCCAGACCAAGCCGGGCCTCGACCGGGTGCGAAATCTCGTCACCGTCTCGGTGCCGTTCTCGAAGAAGGTGACCGGCGAGGCGGGGTACATGAACCAGCACCTGTTCATCAGCGGTGCGCCCGATGAGAGCGACAATGTCGCATATTTCGGCTTGAGTATGAGCCTCTAGGATCTTCTGTGGAGTTGCCGGTGGCCGTTCACGGCTCCGACGCACGATAGTCTCCGAACTGCAATGAACGAAAGGTAGAGATGCGTCGAACACGCGATGCACAAATCCGCCTTTCGGCCACCCTCTCCCCTTCGGCGCGGAAGGCGTCCCCCTCATCCGCCGGGTGAGGGGGAGAGTTCCGGCGCGGACGTGGCCGAGGCCGCTCAATCGAGTACAGAGACCGCTGTGGCGGTCCTCGGCGACACAGAAGGTGCATTGGTGAACGCCCTCGAGGAGCCCGCGCTCGTCGTCGAGGGGAACATCGTTCGTCTGGCAAACCGTGCCGCTCGAAATCTTTTCGGAACGCAGATCGAGAACCGCGACGTGCGGCTCGCGATTCGTCATCCACAAGCTTTGGAACTGATCCTTGCCCACGCCGACGGCGAGATCGATGCGACGGGGATCGTCGAGCCGGGCCGGTCGTGGCGGCTGGTGATCCGCCGGCTATGGCCGAACGCGGCACTGGTTCGAATGATCGACCGCTCCGACGCAGTGTCTGCCGAGAAGATGCGTGTCGATTTTGTCGCCAACGCAAGCCACGAACTAAGGACACCGCTTTCGACCGTGCTCGGTTATGCCGAGACGCTAGGCGAAGAGGGTGACCTGCCCGGCGACCTCCGCGTCACCTTCGGTCGCACGATCCGCGACGAAGCGCGGCGAATGCTGAGGATCATCGAGGACCTGATGAGCCTGTCGCGAATCGAGGCTGATCGGTTCGTTGCTCCGGGCGAGCGCGTCGAAGTGGACGATATCGTGAGCACGGCCGTCGCGAACGCAGGCCGCTTGCGCGGAAGCGCCAATTGCGCGTTCAAGGTGGAGGTGGACGAGGACCTGCCAACCGTGCGCGGCGACCGTGCTCAGCTGCTTCAGCTACTCGACAACCTGATCAGCAATGCGCTTCGCTACGGCTGCGACCGCCCCGGCTCGGTGATCAACATCAGGGCGCAGCGCAGTCATTCCTGGGCGGTCCTCAGCGTCACCGATCACGGTCCTGGCATCCCGCGCGAGCATCTCCCGCGCATCACCGAGCGCTTCTACCGCGTCGACGCAGCGCGCAGCCGGGAGTCCGGCGGAACCGGGCTCGGCCTTGCCATCGTCAAGCATATCATCGAACGCCACCGCGGCTCGCTCGACATCCGCAGCACGCTGGGCATCGGTACCAGCGTCACGGTACGGCTGCCCGTCGCGGCCTAACGGCCGCTCCTAATGCGGCCACCACACCCATTCGTCGGA
>JBHEMA010000273.1:0-3577 GCA_046262795.1 Candidatus Dormibacteria bacterium
CTGTATCTCATCGCCGTCCACGGCGGACTGTTGAGCATCGTCGCGGTGCTGGTTTCCCTGTACCCCGTCTCAACCGTGATCTGCTCGATGATCGTCCTGGGCGAGCGTCTGAAGCGCGCTCAGATCGCCGGCGTCGCGGCGGCGCTCGCCGCGGTTGCGCTCATCGCCGCGCGTTGACTCAGCGCCAGCGCTCCTGCAGTGTCGCGAGCGCGTCCGATCCTGGGCAGAGGGACGCGTAGGGCACACTGACGAGGGGCGTCTCCGACGTGCCGTTGAGCTCGTGCATGTCGGGCGCGTCCTCGTCGACGTACAGCACACCTGTCGCGACCTCACCAGCGTCGTGGCGCTCCTGCAGGTACCGCATCACAGACATCCGGTCGGTCGGATCGTAGTCGTCGGGCACCGAGCGGAACGTGAGCACGCTGCCGTCGTGCATCGTCACCGAGCGCGTGCCGTCCTCCGGAATCGTGGCGCTCACCTCGGTGCGCATCGGAATGAAATCCGCCTCCGTGGCGCGCACCTCGTGTTCGCGCGTGTAGTGGTAGCTCTTCGTCGAGCCCTCGTGGTCGTTGAACGTCACACACGGCGAGATGACGTCGACGAGCGCGAAGCCGCGATGGCGCGCAGCCGCCTTGAGGATCGGCACCAGCTGGTGCTTGTCCCCGGAGAAGCTGCGCGCCATGAAGGTCGCACCGATGCCCAGTCCCACGGAGACGGGATCGATCGGCTGAAAGAGATTCTTCTGACCGTGCTTGAGCACGGAGCCGATGTCCGCGGACGCGGAGAACTGGCCCTTCGTCAACCCGTACACGCCGTTGTTCTCGATGATGTAGAGCAGGCGCACATTGCGACGCATCGCGTGCATGAGCTGGCCCAGACCGATGGAGAGCGAGTCGCCGTCGCCCGAGATGCCCAGGTACAGCAGGTCACGGTTGGCGGCGGCCGCTCCGGTCGCGATGGCGGCCATGCGCCCGTGCACCGAATTGAATCCGTGCGCGGTGCCGGCGAAGTACGCGGTGGTCTTCGAGGAGCAGCCGATACCGGAGAGCTTCGCGATCATGTGCGGCTGCACCTCGAGCTCCCACAGCGCCTGCACGAGGGCCGCCGTGATGGAGTCGTGGCCGCAGCCGGCGCAGAGCGTCGACATCGAGCCCTCGTAATCGCGCAGCGTCAGACCGATGGCGTTGCGCGGCAGGTCGAGCATCGGCACGAGCGGCTTGGTGATCGATGGCATTACTGCCTCACCTGAGCGAGGATTGAGTCGACGACGACATTCGCGCTCAGCGGATAGCCGCCGTACGACAGCACCGAGCGCAGCTTCTCCTTGGGCACTGCAGTCTCGAGTGTGAGCAGCGAGCGCAGCTGCCCATCGCGGTTCTGCTCGACGACGTAATGAACGTCGTGCTCGTCGAGAAAGGTCTCGACGCTTCGACCGAAGGGAAACGCGCGGACGCGCAGGTAGTCGGCGACAACGCCGCTCTCCTCCAGCACGTGCAGCGCCTCGCGGACGGCAAGATCGCATCCCCCGACGGTGATCACACCGATGCGCGCGCCCGGGCGCCGCTCGATCACGGGATCCGGCACGTGCCGCGCCGCGGCCTCGTGCTTCTTGCGGTGGCGGTCGAGGACCTTCTGGTACTCGTCAGGGACCTCGGTGTAGACGCCGGACTCCGTGTGACCCGAGCCGCGCGCGAAATACGCGCCCAGTGGGCTGACTCCGGGCAGCGTCCGTGCGGCGATGAAGTCGGCGTCGAGCTCCGAATAACGCCGGAACGCCCTGAGCCGCTCGAGCATGTCGGCTCCGAGCACGGTGCCGCGATCGGGCGCGTACGACTCGTTCCACGTCAAGCTGGGGACGACCCAGTCATTCATGCCGACGTCGAGGTCGCTGAGCATGATCACGGGCGTCTGAAATCGTTCGGCCAGGTCGAAGCAACGGGTCGCCAGTTCGAAGCATTCGAACGGGTTGCCCGGAAACAGGAGGATGTGCTTGGTGTCGCCGTGCGACGCGTACGCGCACTCGAGGATGTCCGACTGCTGTGTCCGCGTCGGCATCCCCGTCGACGGTCCGGTGCGCTGCACGTCGACCACCACAGCCGGTATCTCCGCGTAGTAGGCGAGTCCCAGGATCTCGTTCATCAACGAGATGCCCGGACCCGAGGTCGACGTGAACGCGCGCGCACCGTTCCACGCAGCGCCCACGACGACACCGATCGCGGCGAGCTCGTCCTCCGCCTGGATGATGAGGAAGTTGTTGCGTCCGGTCTCGGGATCCTTGCGGAAGCGCTCGCAGAAGCCGGTGAAGGCGTCCATGAGCGAGGTCGACGGCGTGATCGGGTACCACGCCGCCACGGTCGCGCCGGCGTACACGCAACCGAGCGCAGCGGCGGTGTTGCCGTCGATGAGGATCGTGTCGTGGCGCGGCATGTGCTCGATGCGGATCGGTAGCGGGCACTCGTAGTGTTCTTGTGCGTAGTCGATGCCCAGCTGCAGCGCGGTGTGGTTCGACTCGAGCAGCTTCGGCTTCTTCGCGAACTTCTCGTCGAGCAGCGTGTCGACCACCTCGGGATCGATCCCGACCAGCGCAACCAACGCGCCGGCGTACGCGATGTTCTTCATGAGAATGCGCTCGCGCGCCTTCGCAAAGTGCTGAGTGCAGAGCCGCGCCAATGGGACGCCAAGGAACGTGACGTCTTCGCGCAGGACGTGAGCCTCGAGCGGGAACGTCGAGTCGTAGAGCACGTACCCGCCGTTGCGCACCTCGGCGACATCGCGCTCGATCGTCTGCGCATTCATCGCAACCATGAGGTCGTACTCCTGCACGCGCGCCACGAACCCGGTGTGGTTGACACGGATCTCGTACCAGGTAGGCAACCCCTGGATGTTCGACGGAAACAGGTTCTTGCCGGACACGGGCACGCCCATGCGGAAGATCGCTTCCATGATCAGCGAGTTCGCGCTGGCCGAGCCCGTGCCGTTGACATTGGCAAGTTTCAATGAGAAGTCATTCACTCGCGACGGAACGCTCGCGGCAGGCGCGGTCGGCGCGGCGATCGCCGCTTCGGGTTTGCGTACTTCGACCGCCATCAGCGCGCTCCCGCGGGCTGCGCCATGGGCAGCATCGTCATCGCGTACGGAAGCGTCACCTCGGACTTCTGCATGTCCCAGGCCGCGGTCGGGCAGCGCTCCGCGCAGAGGCCGCAGTGCACGCAGAGGTTCTCGTCCTTCACCATCACGCGCCCCGTCTGCGGCAGTGCGTCCGAAACATAGAGCGGCTGCTCCGGATTTGCGGCCGGTACGGTGAGCCGCATGCGTAGCTGCTCTTCGTCAGCGTTTTCGGTGATTGTCAGACAGCGCACCGGGCAGACGTCGATGCAGGCGTCGCACTCGATGCAAAGCGGTGCGTCGAACACGGTCTGCACGTCGCAGTTGAGGCACCGCTGCGCCTCATACGCCGTCTGCTCCGGGGTGAAGCCAAGCTCCACTTCGATGTCCAGCTTCTGAAAGCGCCGTTGCAGGTCGACATGCGTCATCTGCTGACGCGGCGCCGGGTTGTAGTCGTTGTGGTAGCTCCACT
>JBHEMA010000274.1:0-13787 GCA_046262795.1 Candidatus Dormibacteria bacterium
GAGCGGGCCCGCGAGCTGGCTCAAGAACGGGAGCTGGATCTGGTCGAGGTGGCGCCTCAAGCCCAACCGCCGGTCGCCCGGCTCATGGACTACGGCCGGTACAAGTTCGAGGCCCTCAAGAAGGACAAGGAGAGCCGCAGAGAGCACAACGTCATCAACGTCAAGGAGATGAAGTTGCGCCCCAAGATTTCGGAACACGACTTTCAGACGAAGTTTGGCTCCGTGCGGCACTTCCTCGAAGACGGCGACAAGGTGAAGCTGACCATCATGTTTCGAGGCCGCGAGATGGTGCACCAGGAGTACGGACGTCGATTGCTCGATCGCATCGCGGACGAGCTCCAGGAGACCGCGGCGATCGAGCGCATGCCGCTCGTCGAGGGACGCAACATGACCATGATCCTGAGCCCGTTGAACAAGAAACACTCCAAAGCCGAAGGGCGCGACAACAACCGTCGGCCGGAAGGTGGAGCCGACGCGGAGCCGGTGGCGGCGCCACCGGAGTCAAGTGAGGTGCAGCAGAATGCCAAAGATCCGAACTCATAAGGGAACCAAGAAGCGCTTCCGCGTCACCTCGACCGGCAAGGTGATGCGACGCAAGGCGTTTCGCTCACATCTGCTGGAACACAAGAGCAGCAAGCGCAAGCGTCTGTACGGCACGCAGCACGAGGTGTCCGGGGCCGATCGCCACACGGTCATCAAGCTGGCGCCGTACCTGTAGGAGGAGGTCGATGGCCAGGGTGAAGCGAGGCGTCACGCAACGTGCACGTCACAAGAAGGTCCTCGAGCAGGCTTCGGGCATGCAAGGCACTCGTCACCGTCTGCACAAGTCGGCGAACGAGGCCGTCATGCATTCGCTCGCCTACGCGTACCGTGACCGCAAGCAGCGCAAGGGGGACATGCGCATGCTCTGGATCGCGCGCATCAATGCCGCAGCGCGCCAGCGCGGGCTCGCCTACAACCAGTTCATGCACGGCCTGAAGGCGGCGGGCGTCGAGGTGAATCGCAAGATGCTCGCTGACCTCGCCGTGGAGGACGGTGCATCCTTCTCCCGTCTCGTCGAGGTGGCTCGGGGCGCCCTGCCGACCGAGTGAGGGCTCCCATGGGGGAGGGTGACGGTCCTAACGGTGACCGCGGCGGCGACGTTCACGCGGTGGCCGCTCGCGCCCTCGACGAGATTGCCGCCGCTGACTCGAGCGCGACGCTGGAACACGTGCGCACGCGCTACCAGGGGCGCAACGGCGAGCTTTCGTCGCACATGCGCGGCATCGGCACCATCGCCGATGCGGCGGCGCGACGCCAGATGGGTCAGACAGTGCAGACGCTCACGGGCCGGGTCCGCGACGCGATTGATGAACGTCGTCGCGCGCTCGACGTGGACGTGTCTGCCGCTGACACGCCGATCGATCTGACGCGTCCGGCACCACCGCTGCGTCGCGGTCGCCTCAACCCGGTCACCATCGCCATCCTCGAGATCCGCCGCATCTTCGGGCAGCTCGGATACACGGCGATCAGCGGGCCGGAGGTCGAGTACGACCGATACAACTTCACGCTCGTCAACCAACCGCCAGGCCATCCCGCGCGTGACACGCAGGACACCTTCTACATCGACGACATGCGCTTGCTGCGCACGCACACGTCACCGGTGCAGATCCGCAGCATGGTCCGCTTCGGCGCACCACAGCGCGTGATCGTGCCGGGAAAGGTGTTCCGCCGCGACTACGACGCCTCCCATCTGCCGATGTTTCACCAGGTGGAGGGAATCTGCATCGACGAGGGGATCGCGGTATCCGACTTGAAGGGCACGCTCGAGTACTTCGCTCGGTCGTTCTTCGGCCGCGACGCACGCGTCCGCTGGCGACCCCATCATTTCCCGTTCACGGAACCCTCGCTGGAGATGGAGCTTTCGTGCGTCGTGTGCGGCGGCGACGGCTGTTCACTGTGCGGTCACACGGGATGGCTCGAGCTCCTCGGCTGCGGCATGGTGCACCCCGACGTGCTCCGCAACGGCGGCATCGATCCCGACCGGTACAGCGGGTTCGCTTTCGGCATGGGACCGGAGCGCGCTGCGATGCTCGCGTACGGCATCCCGGACATGCGGCTGCTCTACGACAATGACGTGCGCTTCCTGGAGCCGGCGCTGTGAGAATGTCGCTGCGCTGGTTGCGCGAGTACGCTGCGCTCGACGCGCCGCTGGACCACCTGGTGCGCACGCTCACCGAGAGCGGGACGGAAGTCGGCGCCGTGCAGGACGTCGCCGCCGGCATCGTGGCTGCCCGCGTGCTTCGTCTCGAGCCGCTTCCCGGCTCCACCCACGGACTGCAGCTCGCCACGATCGACATCGGCCCGGCGCTGCCACGCTCGCTCATCGACGCAGGCATCACGAGCCCCCCGGTGCAGGTCGTGACGGGCGCGCCCAACGTGCGTGAAGGTGTGCTTGTCGCGTATGCGCCGCCGGGCACACGGCCGCCGGGAATGGACGAACCGGTCGGTGTGCGCTCCTTCCGCAAATACCGCTCGCCCGGCGTGCTGTGCTCCGCGGCAGAGCTCGGCGTCGGCAGCGACGAATCCGGGTTGCTGCTGCTCGAGAAGGCAACACCGGGCGACGCGCTGCGCGACCTCCTCGACTTCGACGTGATCATCGATGTCGAGGTCACGACCAATCGTCCCGACTGCCTCTGTCACACGGGTATCGCGCGCGAGCTCGCCGCCGGTCTCGGTGAGTCGTTCAACGAACCGGACACCTCGGTGCCGGAGGAGCTGCTCTCCGCGATGGCGACCGAACACCGCGCGACGGTGCGCATCGACGACTCACTGGGCTGTCCGCGCTTTCTGGTCATGGTCATCCCAGGCGTGTCAATCGGCCCGTCACCCCAGTGGATGCAGGACCGTTTGCGCGTGATCGGCCTGCGACCGATCAACAACGTCGTCGACGCCACGAACTACGTCGCGCATGAGCTGGGCCAGCCGTTGCATGCCTTCGACTTCGACCGTTTTGTGGCCGCATCAGGCAGCGAGCGCGCGGACGTCGTGATCCGGCGCGCGAATGATGGCGAGCGGCTTGTGACGCTCGACGATGTAGACCGGGAATTGACGACCGCTGACATCGTGGTTTGCTCGGGCGAACGCGCAGTGAGTCTCGCCGGTGTTATGGGCGGCGCCGACACGTCGGTTCACGAGGGGACGCGCACCGTGTTGTTGGAGGCGGCTACGTGGGACGGAGTGACCATCCGCGGCACGTCGCGACGCCTCGGTCTCCGCACCGACGCGTCAACGCTGTACGAGAAGCAGCTGAGTGACACGCTGCCGCCGCTCGCGGCCGCCCGCGCTGCTACGCTCATCGCCCGCGCCGGTGGCGGGCACGTGCTGCGCGCGGCTGTCGATGCATGGCCACGTCCACTGCCGCGACCGGCATCCATCGCAGTGACGGCGCAATCCCTGAGCGGAGTGCTGGGGATGCCGGTCGATGCGAGCGATGCCGCAACGGTGCTGGCGCGACTCGGTTTCACCGTCGAACAGGACGGCGCAGCACTGACCGTGGTGCCGCCGCGCTTCCGTCTCGATGTGCGCATCGCGGTCGACGTCGCCGAGGAGGTCGGGCGGATGCTCGGTTATTCGCGAGTGCCGAGCACGCTTCCCGGGCGGCGGACGGAGTCATTCGGAGCGGCGCCCGAACCGCCGCTCGAGGACCGTGTGCGCGACGTCTGCGTCGGCGCCGGCTACGACGAAGCCATCACCTTTTCCTTCGTTTCGCCGTCGCAGGCGCGTGCCCTCGGTGGGCTCGGCGCCACGCGCGGACCGATTCCACTGCGCAACCCGCTCAGCGAGGAGTGGAGCGTCCTGCGCACCAGCCAGCTTCCTGGACTCTGCGCGGCACTATCACTGAACCAAAGCCGCGGTGTGAATGGCGCAGCGCTCTTCGAGATCGGCCGTGTGTTCTGGGAAGGCGAACGCACGGTGCAGCCGCCCGGCGCGACGCCCGACGCCGCAGATCGCACGCTGCAGGCGCTGCCGCTCGAGCCCATCCTGCTCAGCGTCGTCGCGCACACGGGTGATGCCGACGACGCGGATGCTGCGGAAGTAGCGCTGCGACGGTTGCAGGCACTGATGGCCTGGATCGCGCGCGATCTGTCTAGGGCTGCGCTCGAGACGCGCGTCGCCGACGTCGCCGGCGGACGGCCAGGACGCAGCAGTGAACTCGTCATCGACGACCACCCCGTCGGCGTGCTGGCCGAGCTCGCGAACCCCGTGATGGAGCACTTCGAGCTGCGTGGCC
The DNA here is from genome assembly GCA_046262795.1 of Candidatus Dormibacteria bacterium. Classification (GTDB taxonomy): domain Bacteria; phylum Chloroflexota; class Dormibacteria; order Aeolococcales; family Aeolococcaceae; genus JAFALX01. Next base: position 4,274 of record JBHEMA010000274.1, read on the forward strand.
GCGTGGTCGCTGCGGAGCTTCGTGTCGATGCGGTCGCGCGGGCGGAACCGCAGCGTCTGCGATTCCGCGCGCCGCCACGCTATCCCGCGATCGTCCAGGATCTTGCCGTGACCGTTGATGCCGCCGAGGATGCCGGGCCCGCATTGAAGGTCGCGAAGCGGGCGGGCGGAACGCTTCTCGAGTCGGCCGAGCTCTACGACGAGTACCGCGGAGAGCGCGTCGTAGAGGGTCGCAAGGGATGGACGTTCAAGCTCACGTACCGTGCGCCGGACCGGACCCTCACGAGCGAAGAGGCGCAGCGCGTGCAGGACGCGATCGTCATCCGCTTGAAGGAGCAATGCGGCGCCGAGCTGCGCCGCTGACACCGACGCTTTCACTCTCGCGAAGCTGGTTCGCTCGCGACACGATGACTGTGGCCCGCGAGCTCATCGGCTGTGCGCTGGTCGTTGACGGTGCCTCAGACGAGCTCGTCACGGCTCGGATCGTCGAAACCGAGGCGTACCTCGGCACAGCGGACCCGGCGTCGCACGCGTTTCGCGGGCCCACCCCACGCGCAGCGATCATGTTCGGTGAAGCCGCCCATCTATATGTGTACCTGTCGTACGGCGTCCATCACTGCGCGAACATGGTTACCGAGCGAAACGGCGTTGCGGGCGCGGTGCTGCTGCGCAGTGCGGTGGTGGAGGAGGGCGAGGACACCGTGCGACGGCGCCGCGGTGCGCGACCGGAACGCATTGCCCTGCTGCGTGGCCCCGGAAATCTCTGCCGCGGACTCGGTATCTCACTCATGGACAACGGCGCGGATCTGTGCGCGGGGGAGAGCCGGTTCGATGTGCAGCGGGCACACGATGCGCCGTCCGTGTCCGTTGCAACCCGGGTCGGCATCACTGCCGCCGCGCAAGAACTCCGGCGCTTCGCCTGGACGGGCCATCCTGCCGTCTCGCCTCCGGCGCCGTGGAAAACAATGCGGGGACGGGCGAGCTCATCTCCGCTGTAGCCCGCTCCACTTGCACACAGAGAACGAAGACTTTCGGTGTTAACGAGTGAGGCCCGCGTGAAGCGGGCCTCATGTCTTCAGTGCCGTTAGTTCGGCAGCCCGGGGGAAAGTCCCGGGCGTGAACCCGGCAATCCCTGCCGGTGGGATGCGGACGCCGGACTACCGCAAAGTGAGACGGTGAGCCGGGCCTCAGGCCTCCGCCCGACCGTGCCGGAGCAACTTCCAGACGGTACGCAACATGACTGTGGCCACCTCCGTCTGCCGAGTCCGATACCTACAGGTAGAGGTTAGTCCTGCGACCGCACGACTTCAAGGCCGGCCGGTGCTTCGTGACGGCCACGACGGCGACGCCGCGCCCGGGCGGCGACCAGCGCGAAACCGCCGAGCAGGAGTGACGCCGGGAAGGCGATCTCGGGCACGTCCGCGGACGGCGTGCTCCTCGAGACCGCAGCGAGGTTTCCGCGAGTTTCGCTGCTCGCGTTGAAGGCCTGGACGTCGAAATACAGCTGGCCTGCCGGGCAGCCCGTGAGCACGATCGTCTCGCGAGTGCCGGCCGTTTTGGCGGGCTGTGGCGTGTATGTGCATCCCCCGGCGTTGCCCGGCGCGGCGACGGTCGCCTGTGACCACGTTGCGTCGCTGATCGGCGCCGTCGCGGAGTAGCGGATCTGGTAGCCGGCCGCGTTGCCACAGAAAAGGTCAGCGTGCGGTGCGGTGAAGCTCAACGTCACGGTGCTGCCCGACTCCGACTCGCTCAGGTCGGTGATCGTGGCGGGCCGCAATGCGTCGGTCGTGAAGTTGCCGGAGTTCCAGTCGTCGTGCTTGTACCGTGGCCAGCTTGCCCCCGAGCACGCGGGCGCGGCCGTTCGCCAGACAAAGAGCGACCCTTCGCGAGTCAGCACCGCCACCTGCTGCGTCTGCTCAGCGCCGATCGGACCGACGGCGGGCGTCATGACGATCCATCCATTCGTGTTCTTGGCCCATCCCGGCAGCTCGACGCCCGCAGGCGTCACCGCCCGGAAATCGCTGACGGCGCTGCCCGCGAGCACTTCCTGAGTGCCCGTGCCGGACAGGTCGGCTATCGCGGGTCCTGCAAGGAACTGCAGGTCGTTCATGAAATGCGGGAACCCAGCGTGCGGCTGGGGTACCGCCGGACTGCCGGCGCCTCCTGGTGCATTGATCACGCTCCATGCGGTGATGTCATCTTCACCGTTGTACTGGTGGTCGGTGAGCACGAGGTCGGCCGCACGCACGATGCCTGCAGTCGGCGCTGCCACGACGTAGTCGCCGGTCCCGGTGAGGTCGCCGAACGCCGCGTCTCCGACGGCTTCGAGATATGGCGTGTCGGAGCTATTGCCCTGCTCGGTCGTGTTGCCCAGGACGCGGTCAGCCGTCTGCCCGTTGACATTCGGCGCCTGCCCGTAGCACGACTTGCCGTCGCCGGCGAAGATGTAGGCCGGCCCGTCGGAGGTGAATACTCCAACGCGATCACCGGGCGCGCTGTCACCGGGGCATGGAAGATCGGCCTGCGGCATGACCGCGGGCGGCGTGTCAACACCCGAGCCGACGTAAGGCAGCAGTTCCATGTCGAACTTCACCACGCGGACGGGCCACCCGCAGACATACGCGTTCGTTGGCACGCCGTTGCCGGGAGCGTTGCATCCCTGCTGCGCATGCCCGGCGCCGTCTGCGTACAGCGCGTACACGCGTCCGTTGCCCGAGTGGAAAAGCCCGCTGTTGGTGCCGAGCTCCGCGAGCGTCGGGTTGTATGTGTCGGCCGACGCGTTCAGCCCGCCGTCGCTGCTTCCCGAGGCGTTGTACTCCTCATTTCGTCCGACGACGATCTCCAAATGGCCGTCACCGAGGAGGTCGGCAACCGCTGGGCTCGAGACGATCTTGGTGCCGTAGGGAATCGACTGCTTGTAATGAATGCGATCCGTTCCGGGATCGACAGAGCTCACATACTCCGGTGCCTGCAGCAGCACCGGGAACCCGGCGCGCATCGACCCGTCCGGCTGGAAGACATACACGTGCCGGTCGAGCCCGCCGGCGATGATCTCGAGCTTGTGCTGATCACCGGCCGTGTTCACGTCGAGGTTGGCGAGAGTCGGTGATGCGATGAACCCGAACTGGACGCGGTTGTCGTGGTCGCGGTTGTAGTTCGGCGGTGCTCCCTGACGCGAAAACGCGAAGCTGTTGTGCACCGGGAAGCCGGGTCGCAGACACGGGGCCGCGGCGCCGAGGGACGTGCAATATGAACTCGACATCTCGTACACGTAGATGTATCCGTCGAGGTCGCCGAAGACGAGCTCCTGCTTGCCCGTGTGGTCGAGATCGCCGACGGCTACGCTGCCGAGTACCGCGGCGTCGGCGTGCTGCGCCACAGCGCCGACGGTGGGGTCGCTGAATGCCGGCTCATGCGCCCGTTGCGAGCAGGCACTTGTCGCATCCGGCGGCTGGCTGTCACAGAGCGGCGTCGAGTGCACGGGAAAACCGGGAAGCTCCTGACCGTTCGCCCGCAGCGCGTGAACCTCCCCGTTCGACGTTGCGAACACGAGCTCGTTCTGATTGTCACCGAGCAGATCGGCCATCAGGGGCGGGCTGTCACCGTCAGTCGCATATCCGAACTGGTCGGCGACTGTTCGCGTCAGCGTTGGGTTCGGCGCACCGTTATTGGTCGCCGGGTCGCCGGTGTCATGCTGCGCCTGCAGCGTGCGCCGGTCCTCGCCGGTGCGCTGCTTGTCGTCGGTGGCCTGCACGCGGATGCTGAAGGTGTACTCGTCCCAGTAGTTCTGACAGCTGCCGGGGACTGTCGTATACGGCGGTTTCTGCCAGTCCGGCTGGTCACCGTTGGGATCGACCGAACGCGTCCCGCACGCCGGCGTCACACCCGGCACGGCAGGCATGATCGCCGCAATCTGCGAGGCGTTGATTGTCGCCAGCGTGCCATTGATCGCATCGGTCTGCGTGGGGCTCGTGTAGACGGTTGTCCAGTCGCTCTCGTGCGGTTGCACGCCGTAGGCGATCTGCACCTTGTAGGCGTAGCTCTGCGCGCGCGGCGCCGCAACACTGCCCTGGACCTGGTACGTCCCGCCGGTGGGGTCCAGATTCGCCCACCAGCGCGGCGATGTGATGTCGACGACCGGCGGAAGTGCACCTGCCATCACCGCGCGCACTGCGCAGTTCACGTTGACGCGACCGTAGCCGTAGTACTGGTCCCAGCCGCCGATGGAGAAGTACCGGGATCCGGCGTTGCCGGACGCGTAGTTGTCGGGCGGTCCGGGTGTTTCACCCGTGACGCGCGAACATGGACTCGTGTGATCTGCGGGTGAGGATGCCCGGGGCACCGGAGGCGAGGGGTCCTCGAAGTCGACGTCGTCGGCCGTCATCGTCAGCACCTGCTTCACCTCGTCCGGCGAGATGGCGACTCCGTCTGGAAACGCGGCCGACGGCGGCGCATAGGGAGTCATCAGACCCTCGGCGACCAGGTTGCGCGCCTCAGAGATGACGAGACCTGCCATTCCACTCGACTTCCCGGTTGCCTCAGAGCTGCACGACACCGAAGGAATGGAGATATCGATGTGGCCGCCGTAGTTGGTACAGCCGTTGAGGCTCAGATACGTCTTGCCGGTGGTCGGCACGAGCGGCTGGAACTGCTGCGGAACGTTGCCTGCCTCCGCGTGCAGGTCGTCGAGCCGAAGTGAGTTGACCACAACCGTGTGGTTCTCGCTCGACGCCGGCTGGTTGTGATGACCTGCCGCCTCGTCCGCGGCGCTCGCAATGACCGTCACCCCGTGGTTCCAGGCGTAGTCGATCGCAGCCTGGTTCAGCGAGGAGTTGTTGATAGTGCCCAATGCTTCCTGCACCACCTGCACCTGGTTGTCGGTCGCGTACAGGACTGCTTGGGCGAAGTCGTTGACGTCGGCGATGAACGAATCGCCCACCTTGAGCGGCATCACCATGCACGACGCGCACGTGCCCGGTTCCCGACCGATGTTGGTTTCGCCGTTGGAGTCCTCGGCCTCACCGGTGCCGTGGCTGTAGTTCGGTTCGTCGAACGGGTCGTTGGTGTGCTCCATGAAGTTCCAGCCGGCGATGTCGTGGGCGAACCCGTTGGCGTCGTTGTCGACGCCGTACGTCCCGTTGCTGCATGTGGTCGTCCCGTCGCCGCCAACAATCAGCGTCCCCAATGACGTTCCTCGCGGATCGGTGGACGCGTTCCAGCAGCTGAACACCTCGATGAGGTCTTCGGGCGTCAACAGCGTGTGACCCGATCCCGCACAGCAAAACAACGTGTGACCGGGTGGATTGACGCGTGGATCGCTCGAGTAGTCCTCGATGTTGAAGACGCCGTCGTGATTGAGGTCGTAGCAACGCGGGAACCCGGGACTGGTGAGCTTCTGCGTCCGCGGCGGTACGGTGACGCTGTCGCACGGACTCGAGGCTGCGCTGTCCTGTGGCGGTGGCAGCTCAGCCCAGTCGAGGACGACCTTGTTGCGCAGCTGCTGCATGTCGCCGTAGCTGTTCCACTCGATCCCGCTGTCCAGAACCGCGACGTGAACGTCAGGGCGTCCCGTCGTGACGTCCCAGGCGGTGTCGACCGACGGGCCCATGACGTCACCCAGCTCCTGGGACGTCGGTACGCCGGGTTCCACAGTGGGATCGACCTTGCTGCTGAACTTGTAGTTGCTGCAGTCAAAGCCAGCCGGCACCTTCGGACTCGCTGCGTTGCAGTCCGCTGTCGTGGTACCCGTCCCCGGTGCGCCCTGCCAGTCGTAATTCTGATACGCGTAGGGGTCCGCTTGACCGCTCGACGTCGGGTACGGCACGTCGGCCGACGCAACGATTGGAATCAGAGACGAGAGACCGATGAGACCGCCGAGGACGAGGCGAAAGCGCATCAGAGTCCCTTCCTTGAAAACGGGAGTGCGGCCACTATAGCCAAGGTGTACGCGCCGGATTTCGAGAGCGCGGCTCTGATGTCGAACTAGACTGCCGGGCGAGGCCACGATACAATTCGAACGGGCGTTCGGCCCATGGAGGTTGCATGTCCGGTCACAGCAAATGGGCTGGGATCAAGCACAAGAAGGCAGTGGTGGACGCCCGCCGCGGGCAGCTGTTCACCAAGGTCAGCCGCGAGCTGTCAGTCGCCGCGCGTGAGGGCGGGCCAGACCCGACCGGCAACTTCCGTTTGCGCCTCGCGATCCAGAAGGCGCGCGAGGTGAACATGCCCGCAGACAACATCGAGCGCGCCATCCAGCGCGGCGCGGGCGGAAAGGACGGTGTGCAGCTCGAGGAGGTCCGGTACGAGGGATACGGGCCCCACGGCGTCGCGATCATGGTCGACACGCTCACCGACAATCGCAATCGCACCGTGGCCGCGATCCGCAACGTGTTCACGCGTTCCGGTGGGTCACTGGGAGAGGCGAACAGCGTCGGCTGGATGTTCACGCAGCAGGGCGTGCTCCGCGTTGAGGCCGACGGCAGTGAGGCGGAGGACGTCGCGCTCGAGCTGCTCGACGTGGTCGATGTCGGTGACGACGGCGACATCTCCGTCGACGGACGCGACGTGCAGATCACGCTCGCGCCCGCGCGCTTCGAAGAGACGCGGCGTACGCTCGAAGACAACGGCTACAAGATCGACACCGCCGACGTGACGATGAACCCGAGCAGCAGCGTCGAGCTGGACGCAAAGCAGGCGCCACCAGTCCTGCGGCTGCTCGACGCGCTCGAGGAACAGGACGACGTCCAGCAGGTCTATGCCAACGCCGAAATACCGGACGAAGTTCTTGCGTCGGTTACGTAGAACTTCATTTCCCTACGTCTCGCGAGTGCCGCAGCGGCGCTCGCGGAGACGGTGATGCGCGTCCTCGGTATCGACCCGGGACTTGGGCGTACTGGTTTCGCCGTTGTGGACGGGAGCCCTGGCCGGCTGTCGTTGGTTGCAGCGGATCGTGTCGACACCGTGCCGCAAACGGACGAGGCCGCGCGGTTGCTGTCGCTGTTCGAGCTCGTTGCCGACGTGGTTGCAACGCACGCCCCGGAGGCGGTGGCGGTCGAGCAGCTCTTCTTTTCGACGAACAAGCGCACCGCGATGCGCGTGGGTCAGGCGCGAGGCGTGATCCTGCTCGCGATGGCGCGCGCGGGCCTCGCTGTGCACGAGTACACGCCGACGCAGGTCAAGCACGCAGTTTGCGGGTACGGCAAGGCGGATAAGCGGCAGGTCGGCCGCATGACTCGCGCGCTGCTGGCGCTGGATGAAACGCGTGATGACGTCGCTGACGCATGTGCCGTCGCTGTCTGTCATCACAACCGCGCGCGACTCGGCGCGATGACCACACGCCGCTCCGCGCACCAGCCGGTGAGCGCTCTGGACTTGGCGGTATCTCGTGCCCGCGCGCGCTTGCAGGTGTTGGGTCGATGATCGCGCTGCTTCGGGGGCGCGTGGCTGAGATTGTGGACGATCACGTCGTCATCGAGACGTCGGGGGGCACCGGTTACGAGGTTTTCTGCCACCTGCGTACCTTGGCGACGCTGCACGGCAGCGGGGACGACGACATCACGCTTCACGTGCACACGAGCGTCAGCGACGACGCCATCCGGTTGTTCGGTTTCACGACGACGGATGAGCTGCGCCTGTTCAAGCTGCTCATCGGCGTGGAACGGATTGGGCCGAAGGCGGCGTTGGGCGTGCTCGGTCGAGCCGAGCTCCCAGTGATGATGCGGGCCATCCGCAGCGGTGACGTTGCGCTGGTCGCGACGGTTCCGGGCATCGGCCGCAAGACTGCGGAACGCGTGATCCTCGAATTGCGCGACAAGATGGAAGGACTGACGGTGCCGGGTGACGCCCGTGTCGCCACACCGCGGTCGCACACCGCAGCTGACACGGCCGTCGAAGGTCTCGTCGGCCTCGGTTTTCGTGAGGCGCAAGCGCGTGAGGCGGTCGATGCTGCCACGGCGTCTGCGAATGGCGATCAGCCCGATGTGGCTTCGCTTGTCTCTTCGGCGCTGCGCCGGCTCGACGCCGCGGGAACATTGCGATGAACGAGCAGGCCTCCGAACGCCTCGTCGCGTCGCAGGAGACCGAGGATGAACGGGCATCGGACGTCGCACTGCGGCCGCAGCGGCTCGAAGAGTTCGTCGGCCAGCGCGGCGTTCAGGAGCAGGTGCGCATCCTCGTGGAAGCGGCCCGTCGTCGCGCCGAGCCGGTCGACCACATCCTGCTCTACGGCCCGCCAGGACTGGGCAAGACGACGCTGGCGCAAATCATCGCCAACGAGATGGGCGTCACCGCGCGGCTCACCAGCGGTCCCGCACTGGAGCACCAGGGGATGCTCGCCTCGATCCTCACAAGCCTCAACGACCGCGACGTCTTCTTCATCGACGAGGTCCACCGGCTCAATCGCGCCGTGGAGGAGGCGTTGTACCCGGCGATGGAGGACCTTGCCTTCGACTTCGTCGCCGGCAAGGGCGCCGGTGCGCAGACGCTGCGGCTCACGCTGAACCGCTTCACCGTCATCGGCGCCACGACACGCGCCGGCGCGCTGGGCGGCCCGCTGCGCGACCGCTTCGGAGTCACGTTCCGTCTCGACTTCTACGACCTCGACGACCTCGTGCGCATCGCGCACCGTTCCGCCTCGCTGCTCGGTGTCCGCCTCGACGGCGACGGCGCGACCGGCATCGCGCGCCGCGCGCGCGGAACGCCGCGCATTGTCAACCGACTGCTCCGGCGCGCCCGCGACTATGCCGAGGTCCGCGCGGAGGGACACATCGATGCGGCCGTCGCCGAGGCTGCGCTCGACGTGCTCGGCATCGATTCACTCGGGCTCGACGAGCTCGACCGGCGCGTGCTCGGAGTGCTCTGCGGCACCCTACGCGGGCGCCCCGTCGGCGTGCAGACGATCGCGGTCAGCGTCCAGGAGGATCCGGAGACCATCGAGGACGTCGTCGAGCCGTTCCTGATCAGAGCCGGCCTCCTGGCGCGCACCCCGCGGGGTCGTGTCGCCACAGCGAAGGCGTACGCGCATCTCGGGCTTCCCGTCGCGGCGGGGACCCTGGGGGAGGACGGAACACCGGTCGCGCAGGCAGAGCTCTTCGGCGCCTGACCGCGCTGCACCGCTACAACACGACACATGACCTCGCCGGCGGCTGCAACCTCGAAGCGGGTTGACACCGCTGACTTCGACTACGAGCTTCCGCCTGAACGGATCGCGCAGACGCCGCTCTCACGTCGCGACACGTCCCGGCTGCTCCACGTTGCGCGCGACGGCGCCCTGAGCGATCACCGGTTCACGGAGCTGCCGCGGCTGTTGCGGCAAGGCGACTTGCTGGTCGTGAACGACACTCGCGTGCGACGTGCGCGCCTCCGCGGTGTGACTGACGCTGGTGTGTCCGTCGAGGTGCTGGTCATCTCGCGGTCGGACGATGGGCGGTATACCTGCCTGGTCCGGCCGTCACGGCGAATCCGCCCGGGTGCCAATGTCCGCTTCACCGACGAGCTCGTTGCGCTGTGTGAAGACC
>JBHEMA010000275.1:0-7699 GCA_046262795.1 Candidatus Dormibacteria bacterium
GCTGAACGTGTCGGGTGCGAAGGCACTCGGCACCATCATCGCGGAGCGGCTGCTCGACCTCTGTGTGCTGATGGCGCTGCTGATCGCGGCGGGCGCCGTCGTGTTCCAGAGCAAGGCGCCCGGAATCCTCATTCCATACGTCGTCGTCGGCACGCTCGTTTGTCTCGCGGGAGTCGGCGTCATCCTCACCATGCGCGCGGGGCGAGGCCAACGCCTTCTGCGGCTGCTGCCCGAGGCGATCTTTCATCGCTACGAGAACTTCCGGGTCGGCACCGTGCACTCACTGGGCCGGTTTCCGACGCTGGGCGTGCTCACCGTCCTCGTGTGGACGTGTGAGGCGGCGCGCCTTGGATTCGTCGTCGCGGCGCTACATCTTCCGGTGGGAGTGGGTGGTCATGGTTTGGGACCGTCGCAGTTCCTGCTCATCGCGCTGGTCGCGGCTCTGCTCACAACGATCCCGTTCCTGCCCGGTGGCATCGGTCTTGTCGAAGCCGGCATGGTCGGTGTGCTGATTGCGGTGGGGGAGGTGCCACAGCAGCAGGCCATCTCCATCGCGCTGCTCGACCGCAGCATCAGCTACGGCAGCGTCGTGGTCGTCGGCTTCATCGTGTTCATGGTGACGCACATCCGAAGCCCGCGCACCCAAGCCGTCGTCGCCCAAGGATGAAGGCGCTCGTCACCGGCGGAGCCGGTTTCATCGGCTCGCATCTGACCGACGCGCTCGTGCAGCGCGGCGACGACGTCGTCGTCGTCGACGACCTCTCGCGCGGACGCCGCGAGCAGGTGAATGCGGCAGCGCGGCTCGTCGCGCTCGACATCGCCGAACCGGAGCTCGCCGACGTGCTGCTGGAGGTGCGTCCCGAGGTCGTCTTCCACCAGGCGGCGCAGATCGACGTGCGTCAGTCGGTGGCGGACCCGCCGCGCGACGCGCGCACCAACGTCGTCGGCACCGTCAACCTGCTCACCGCGTGCGTGGGTGCGGGCGTGCGACGGGTCGTCTTCGCGTCCACGGGCGGAGCCATCTACGGCGACACCGATGTGATTCCAACGCCGGAGACGCATCCGTGCGCACCGGAATCGCCGTATGGAACGGCAAAGCTGTGCGCTGAGGCGTACGGCGGACTCTTCGCGCGCACGCGGGGCCTCGACTTCGTCGCGCTGCGCTACGGCAACGTGTACGGCCCGCGCCAGGATCCCCATGGTGAAGCGGGCGTGATCGCCATCTTCGCGCTGGCACTGCTGCGCGGGGAGGCGCCGCTGATCAACGGCGACGGCACCCAGACGCGTGATTACGTGTACGTCGGCGACGTCGTCGACGCGAACCTGCGCAGTCTCGACGTGCACGCACCTGCGGTGTTCAACATCGGCACGGGGGTGGAGACGGACGTGAACGACCTGTTCTCACGGCTTCGAGAGCTCGCCGGTTCGTCGGCCGAGGAACGGCATGGCCCGGCCAAAGCCGGTGAGCAGCGCCGGTCGTGTCTGGACGTGCGCTGTGCACGCGAGATGGTTGGATGGCAGCCGGCGACCGACCTCGACCGCGGCTTACGCGAGACGGTCGCGTTCTTCCGCAGCGCCTGACGCCGCCGGCGCGGAGGCCGTCACCTGTGCCAGACACGAGCGCGCGTGCGCGATCAGCACGTCGGCCGCGTGCTGCAGCCCCTCGCTGCCTGCAAACCCCTGCGCTGCGCAGACGCGGGCAGCCCAGCTGAGCTCGTCGGCGGCCGTGGCCAGCAGTGCGTGGACGCGTGCTGCGGCATCGTCCAGCTCCACGGGATCGACCCGCTCCAGCTGTTGTGCCTGCGCCTCGGCCCGCCGCCTCAGCGTGCTGGACGTTCCCGGCTCGCGCTCGTGCGTCCACTCCTCGAGGTCCGCGCTCAGCGTGAGGAGGGCGCCGCCTGCCGTGCGCATCACGGCGGCGACGTCGACATCTGATGTCGACGATCCGCCGAACATGCGGTACGCAACGACCAGCCCGGCGAGAAAGACGACGCCGAGGACTATGTACGCGACCACTGCTTCAGGCGCCGCTCAGGCCGCGATTTACTTGTACCTGAAGGTAATCCTGCCGCGGGAAAGATCGTAGGGACTGAGCTCCACGCGCACGCGGTCGCCGATGAGGATGCGGATGTAGAACTTGCGCATCTTCCCCGACGTGTACGCCAGCACCTCCTGACCCGTCTGCAGGCGCACCTTGAACATCGCGTTCGGCAGCGGCTCGACCACCGTGGCATCCATCTCGATGGTCTCTTCCTTGACGTCCGTCTTGGCGCCATCGACCGCGGTCGTGCGGCGCGTCGGTGGGCGCCGGCGCGTGCTGCCGGGTCTGGGCGGTCGTCGTGCCATGGGCGACCGAGCGTAGCACCGCCGGGGATCTCATCCCGCTTCGAAAGGTTGCTGCTACCTTCTTATGAATGTCGGCTCCCACGAATAGCCCGCTCCTGGAGGCGCTCAGGCGGCGCGTCCTCGTCTTCGATGGCGCCATGGGCACGAGCCTGCAAACCGCGAATCCGACCGTCGACGACTTCGGCGGTCCGCGCCTGGAGGGGTGGGTCGACGGGCTGGTGCTGCACGCACCACACATCGTCGAGGCGGTGCATCACTCGTTCCTCGAGGTCGGATGCGATGGCGTCGAGACGTGCTCGTTCCAGGCGTCGCCACTGCGGCTCGCCGAGTGGGGCCAGGCTGGGCGCGCGCTCGAGCTGAACCGCACCGCGGCGCAGCTGGCACGTCGCGTCTGTGACGAGCACTCGACGCCCGATCAGCCGCGATTCGTCGCCGGCAGCATCGGGCCCAGCGGGTACCTGCCGGCATCGTCGGATCCCACGCTGGGAGGCATCGCCTTCCAGCAGCTGGTCGATGCCTTCCGCGAACAGTCGCTGGGGCTGATCGAGGGTGGCGCGGACTGTCTGATCATCGAGACGGCGCAGGACATCCTCGAGGTGAAAGCCGCGATCTTCGGCGCGCGCGCAGCCATGGATACGGCGGGACAGCGGCTGCCGGTCATCGCGTCGGTGAGCCTCGACACCACGGGCCGGATGCTGCTCGGCACCGACATCGGCGCGGTGCTCACGATCCTCGAAGGTCTCGACGTCGACATCGTCGGTCTCAACTGCTCCACCGGTCCCGATTACATGAGCGAACCGGTGCGCTATCTCGGCGAGCACAGCTCGGTGCCGGTCTCGTGCATTCCCAACGCGGGCCTGCCGGTCAACGTGAACGGCGTCGCCTGCTATCAGCTGGAACCGGCGCCGATGGCGGCAGAGCTGACGCGGTTCGTGCGCGAGTACGGCGTCAGCATCGTCGGCGGATGCTGCGGCACGACACCGGAGCATCTGCGCACGCTGGTCGAATCAGTGCGTACGGTGCAGCCCGCAGCGCGCCACGCCGACACGTCGCCGCGGCTGGCGAGCAGCATGCGTTCGATCGCGGAGCAGCAGCAGCCACCGCCACTGCTCATCGGTGAGCGCGTCAACGCGCAGGGGTCGCGTGCAGTGAAGCGGCTGCTGCTCGCCGACGACTACGACGGCATCGTCGATGTCGCGCGCAAGCAGGTGGAGGGCGGAGCACACGCGCTCGACGTCTGCGTGGCGGTGACCGAGCGCAGCGACGAAGCCGATCAGATGCGCACGCTCGTGAAGACCCTGCAGATGAGCATCGATTCACCGCTCGTCCTCGACAGCACCGACGCCGACGTCATCAAAGCAGGGCTCGAGGCGAACCCGGGCCGCGGCGTCGGCAACAGCGTCAACCTCGAGAACGGACGCGCGCGGTGCGAGGCCGTGCTGCCGCTCGTGCGTGACCACGGCGCAGCCGTCATCGCATTGACAATCGACGAGCAGGGCATGGCCAAGAGCGCCGAGCGCAAGCTCGAGATCGCGCGGCGCATCCACGAGCTTGCGTGCGGCGACTTCTCACTGCAGCCGCACCAGCTGCTCTTCGATGCGCTCACGTTCACGCTCGCAACCGGCGAGCAGGAATGGATCGACTCGGGGAGGGAGACGATCGAGGGCATCCGCGCGATCAAGCGGGAACTGCCCGGCGTCCTCACGGTGCTCGGCGTTTCCAACGTGTCGTTCGGGCTCTCGCCGCAGGCGCGGCCCGTGCTCAACAGCGTCTTCCTCTATCACTGCGTCGAAGCCGGGCTCGACGCCGCCATCATCAACCCGGCGCATGTGGTGCCGTACGGCGAGATCGATGCGAAGGCGCGGCGGCTTGCCGAGGACCTCGTCTTCAACCGCACACCCGATGCGCTGACCAACTTCATTGCGCATTTCGATGCATCTGCGGTCGACACCGGCGGCTCGGCGCAGGCGGTCGACCAGTTCGCCGGCATGGAGCCGCCGGAGCGCATCCATGCGCAGATCCTGCATCGGCGCAAGGACGGCATCGAAGAGCAGATCGACCTGGCTTTGCGTGAACGCGATCCGGTCGCGGTGCTCAACGAGATCCTCCTGCCGGCGATGAAGGACGTCGGTGACCGCTTCGGCGCCGGCGAGCTCATCCTGCCGTTCGTGCTGCAGAGCGCCGAGGTCATGAAGCGCGCGGTGGCACACCTCGAGCAGTTCCTCGAGAAGAAGGAGGGCTACACCAAGGGCAAGGTCGTGCTGGCGACGGTGTACGGCGACGTGCACGACATCGGCAAGAACCTGGTCAACACCATCCTGAGCAACAACGGCTACACGGTGTACGACCTGGGCAAGCAGGTGCCGCTGACAACGATCATCTCCAAGGCGCAGGAGGTCGGCGCCGACGCCATCGGGCTTTCCGCGCTGCTCGTGAGCACGAGCAAGCAGATGCCGATGTGCGTGCAGGAGCTGGACACGCGCGGGCTCGAGTACCCCCTCATCATCGGCGGCGCTGCGATCAACCGCGGTTTCGGCCGTCGCATCCTCTACGTCGACGACCAGCGCGTGTACGAACCCGGCGTCTTCTACTGCAAGGACGCCTTCGAGGGACTGGACACCGTCGACCAGCTGCTCGACCCGAAGCGACGCACCGAGCTGGTGGCACGCGTGCGTGAGGAGGCCGCGGAACACCGTGTGCGCGAACGCGCGAAGCACGCGCGGCGCGCGACGTCGGCAGCGGCTGCGTCCGGCCTGCCCGCGCGCAGTGACACGCGACGCGACGCGCCGATTCCGGACGCGCCGTTTTGGGGTGCTCGCGTGGTGCGCGATATCCCGATCTGGGACGTCTATCCGCACATCGACCGCAACTCACTGTTCAAGATGAGCTGGCAGTTCCGCGGAGTCCACGATGAGGCGCGCTGGGAGGAGTTGCTCCGAACCGAGCTGGAGCCGCGACTGCAGCGCTCGATGGAGGAAGCAGAGCGCGACGGCTGGCTGCAGCTGCAGGCGGTGTACGGATACTGGCCCGCACTTGCGGACGGTGACGCCGTCATCGTGTACGACCCGCAGGACATCGACCGCGAGCTGGGACGGTTCGACTTCCCGCGGCAGAGCGAGCAAAACCGCCTGTGTCTCGCGGATTACCTGCGTGCCGTGGAGGACGCGGGTGATGGCGAGCGCGACCTCGTCGCGCTGCAGGTGGTGACAACCGGACCGCGCGCGTCGGAAGTGTCGAACCGGTTGCAGGCGTCAGGGGATTACGACGACATGCTGCGCATCCACGGCTTCGCCACGCAGATGGCGGAGGCGACGGCGGAATACCTGCACCAGCGCATTCGTCGCGAGCTGCGCATCGGCGAAAACCAGGGACGCCGCTATTCGTGGGGATATCCCGCGTGTCCGGATCTCTCGGGTCACGAGACGGTCTTCCGCATCGTGCCGACGCACGAGATCGCCGTGACGCTGACCGAGGGATTCCAGCTCGTGCCGGAGCAGTCGACAGCAGCGATCGTCATGCATCATCCGGAGGCGCGGTACTTCGCGGTGTACGGCGGCGTGAGCGAGATGGCCGAGGAGCAGCTCGCCGCGGCGCGCTAACCGCGCGCACCAGGTCGCCGGTCAGCAGATCCGCGTCAGTCGCTGTAGCGGCTGATGCGAAAACCCTCTGAGTCCTGCTCGCTCTGAAACAGACGGCACGTCTCCGGTTCGGTGACGCACGGCGGTGATGGATGGCGCCCGGTGAACTTGTGCGTGCGCCGGTCGACGTGACAGTCCGCCTTGAAACGCGTCAGCATCCCGAACGGTCCCGCGCGCTCCTTGAGGATCTGCTCGAGGTAGGGGCAGCGGCGGTGCCGCGGTGCGCTCTTCCTGGTTGCAGCCTTTTGCTCCCCACCTCGTCGCGGCGGCAGCGGAGGCTCAGCGCGCATGCACGAAGTATGCGACCGCGGCTTGCGTGACATCGCGTCGCGCGGTGCGAAAGCAGCGCACAGTGTCCGCGTCATTGGCGTCAGATGTCTGGGAAATCGACTGAGCTGCGCACATACGTTCGGTACGATCGACATCCATCCGTGCGATGTGTTCGCGGCAACGCTCGAGGCTGCCGAACTGCTGAAGCCTGGAGACCGCGATCAGCGAGTCACGGTGATCGCCGCCGACGGGTGGCGATGCGAGGTACGCGACTTACGCAGCCAGCATTTGCTGGATGCGCGATGCAAGCTCCTTGATCTTGAAAGGCTTCGCCAGCGTCTGCACATTGCCGTACGCCTCGAGCTTCGGCGCCGTCGACGCATTGACCAGCGCGCTCACCACCAGTACCTTGGGTCCGTTGCCGTGGTCGGCGCGGATCTTCTCCAGCACCTGGGTGCCGCTGAGGTCGCCGGGGAGCATGAGATCGAGCAGGACGAGATCCGGTTGGAACTCGCTGAACACCGTCAGTCCCTCGTCGCCGCTTTTGGCGACCTTGACCTCGTAGCCCTCCATGGTGCACAGGAGCGACTCGATGTCCGCCAGCGCGTAGTAGTCCTCGATGATCAGGACCTTCTTCATCTCTGCACTCATGCCGTCGCCGGAGCCGTTCGAGGCGGGAGCATAGCACGCTGAATTCGCGCGCTCCGCACGCACGTGACAGAGACGTCACCCTCCCCGGGGCCGCGCGCTTGGGACGAGGTCACCCTTCGCGCTCGATGACGGTCGCGGTGCCGAGCCCGCCGCCGCAGCACATCGTCTGCAACCCGTAGCGCGCGTCACGGCGCTCGAGCTCGTGCAGCAGCGTGGTCATGAGCCGCGCGCCCGACGCACCGAGCGGATGCCCGAGCGCGATGGCGCCCCCGTTGACGTTGACTCGCTCCATGTCGGGGTGATGCTCCTTCTCCCAGGCGAGCACGACGGGCGCGAACGCCTCGTTGACCTCGAACAGGTCGATGTCGTCGATGGTCAGGCCCGCGCGCTCCAGCACCTTCGCCGTCGCCGGTATGGGCCCCGTCAGCATGGTGATCGGATCGACGCCCACGACGACCTGCGACACGACGCGAGCGCGCGGCTTCACCCCGAGCTGCTGCGCCTTGCTCCGCGACATGAGCAGCACGGCTGCGGCGCCGTCGGTGATCTGCGATGAGTTGCCCGCATGCATGATGCCGTCGGGCTTGAACGACGGCTGCAGCTGCGCGAGCACCTCGGCGGTGGTGCCGGGACGGATCCCCTGGTCCTGGCTCACCTCGTGACCGTCACCGTTGGCGCCGACCACCACGGGCGCGATCTCGCGATCGAAATGTCCGGCGCCCTGTGCCGCGGCGGCCAGGCGCTGCGAGCGCGCGGCAAACTCGTCCGCGTCGCCGCGCGTGATGCGCCACTGC
>JBHEMA010000276.1:0-2985 GCA_046262795.1 Candidatus Dormibacteria bacterium
GGAGGACAACCGTGCCGCCCTGCTCCGCCGCCTCGGCCCGAACGATCCCGACATCAGGTCGGTCGAGCGCCAGATCGAGACGTCGAAGCGCGACATCGAGGCGACGACGCGCACGTACGCCGATGGGCTGGGCGAGCAGGTTCGCGCGCTCGACGGACGCATCGCCGTGTTGCGCGAGTCGGTGCAGTTGCTGCCGGCCGAACAGGTGGAGTACGCGCGACTCCTGCGCAATCAGAAGGGCGTGGAAGACATCATGACTCAGGTGCAGGGCCGCTTGAAGGAAGCCGAGATCACGGCGTCGGTGCAGGACTCGACGGCGATGGTGCTCGATCGCGCCGAGCTGCCGGGCGGATCGCTGGGCACCTCGAAACCGGTGATCTTCGCCGTCGCGCTGTTCGCCGGTCTGCTGATCGGCGTGCTCGTCGCCTTCCTGCGCGACTGGCTCGACACCACGGTGCACAACGAGCAGGACGTGATGGCGATCGTGCGCTCGCCGGTGATCGGGATCATCCCGAACCTCCGTCAGGACGCGGTGACGGCGAAGTACCGCTCGCTCACGAAGGGCGACGGTTTCGCCGCCAAGAGCCTGAGCGCCGCCAAGCCAGTGCGCGAAGGTGAGAACCAGACGATGGCTGCCGAAGCGTATCGCGCGCTGCGGACGAACCTCAGCTACGTGAGCCCGGCCAAGCCTCCGCGCGTGATCGTTGTGACGAGCGCCCTCTCCGGCGACGGCAAGACGACCAGTGCGTCCAACCTCGCCGTCACGCTGGCGCAGCAGAACAAGCGCGTGCTGCTGATCGACGCCGAGACGCGTCGCGGCAACATGCACTCGCTGTTCGGCATCGAAGCGACTCCAGGATTCTTTGATCTGTTGTACGGCCAGGCCACGCCGGGCGAGTGCATCCGTCGCGTTGCGCTCGAGGGAACGGGCCATCTCGACGTACTGCCTTCGGGTGGCATGCCGAACGCGAACGCGGCCGATCTGCTCGTGGCGAGCCGTCTCGCGCCGTTCTTCGAGCGGTTGCGCATGCAGTACGACTATGTGCTGATCGACACACCGCCGCTCAATCTGTTCACCGACGCGGCGCTGATCGGTGCGCATGCCGACGCAACGTTGCTCGTGGCGCGCGCCGACCGCACGGAGCGTCAGGCGCTCAAGTTCGCGGTTCTGCAACTCCAGCACGTGCAAGCGAACCTCGCGGGCGCGATTCTCAACGGCGTCGATCTGCGGCGGAACTCGCGCTACCGTGGCGGCTACGATTTCGGACGCTACGGCGCGTACTACAACTAGTGGGAGCGATCGCGATGCGTGAGAGGCGTTCACGCCATTCACTGGCCTGGCGGGTTGGACGGGCGATCGAGACGGCGACGGCAAGTCGTCCCTTGATTCGCCGCACCGGTCCTGCATGGGCGTTCGGACTGCTCGGCCTCGTGGGCGAGCTGATGTTCGCACCGGTGGTGTTCGCGGCCACGGTGGTGATCGGTGTGGTGACGTATCTCCTGCTCGACGCACCATGGACGAGGATCCGGGCGCAACAGCGTCCACGATTCGTCTCGGTGCGCATCCTCTATCTCAACACCCTGATTCTCACCGGATTCTGGCTGGCGATGATGTTCGCATTCAGCGCCGCGGATCCTTCGATGAGCACGAACGTGTCCCAGCGACTTCCCGCGCTGTTGGAGGCCGCCACAGCGCAGGATTTTCCGGCGGTGATCCACGCACAGCAGCCAAACGTGGCGCAACCGGGACTCGGCACGATGGCGACCGCCTCGACGTGGTTCGACGTCTTCCTGCACGGATTGATCTCCTCGCTCACGGTGAACCTGATCCTCTACGGTCTCGTCGTGGCGCGCCGTCGCAGTCGCGTGCTGCACGGGCTCCATGTGCGGCGTGATCGCCTGCACTACGACGCCAAAGTTGGACTATTCGTCGATGGCGAAGGCAGTTCTGCCCGCTGAGATCACTCCGCTCCGTCCGCCTGGCGCTGATACGACGCCGGTAGCAGTGGCGGGAGCGGGAGCTCGCCGGAGGCGCAGGCGTCGGCTTCGCGAGTGGCGCAACACCGTCAGCAACAGCGATCTCGCCGCATGGTCGGCCGTTGCAGCGTTCTCGCTGTACGTCGCCATTGCGCTCTTTGGCGGCGGTGGTCGCGCGTTGACGCTGACCTTCCCGCTGGGCTGTCTACTCGTCGCGCTGTTCGCGTACGTGCGCAGTCCCGCGACATACATCGGTTTTGTGTTCTGGACGTGGCTGCTCACGCCCTTCCTGCGCCGCGTGTTCGATCTGCAGTTCGGGTTCCATCCGGCGAGCATGTTGCTCGCCGGACCCGTTCTCGCGACGATGGTCGCCGGGTTCACGCTGCTGCGGCGCGCGCGGAGTCTGCGCGGCACGACGTACGTACCCTTCGTGCTCGCCGGTACCGCCCTGCTCTACTCGTACGTCGTTGGGCTCATTCAGCAGCCGTTCGTCGCGGCCACCTACGACCTCATGAGCTGGGGTGGGCCGCTGCTGTTCGGACTGCATCTGGCGCTCGAGTGGCGCCGCTTCCCTCGGATGCGGAGTGTGCTGACGAAGGTGGCGCTGTGGGGCCTGCTTGTGACATCGGTGTACGGCTTGATGCAATTCATCGATCCGCCGGCGTGGGATCGGCTGTGGGTGATCAACGCGGAGATGTACAGCATCGGGCTGCCAGTGCCCTTCCTGATCCGCGTGTTCAGCACACTCAACGCGCCGGGACCGTTCGCGGTGTTCCTGTTGTTCGCCGTGCTGATCGGACTACCCGCGCCGCAGCGTTGGAAATTCCTCGCGCTCGCCTTGGGCCTCACGGCGCTGCTGCTCACGAAAACCCGCTCGGCGTGGGGCGCATTCCTGATCGGCGCCCTCGTGCTGCAGTTCCGGCAGCCGCTGCGGAATCTGCCGCGGCAGTGGATCGCGCTCGCAGTGGTGCTTCTGCTCGCGGCGCCGGCGATCACGCATCCACGCGT
>JBHEMA010000277.1:0-3111 GCA_046262795.1 Candidatus Dormibacteria bacterium
CGCTGCACGCTGCCCTGTGAGCCGGTTGAAGAGCGTCGACTTGCCCACGTTGGGACGTCCGACGATCGCGACGATTCCCTGCGGCGGTGCAACGTCTGCGTCATCACGCGAACGCCTCCGGCGGGTTGCACGCCGCGCAGCTCCGACGGGACTCATCCCGACCACGCGGGATCGGCGGGCGCCACCAGCAGCAGCAACGATTCGAACGGGGCGGCGTCATCGACGAGCGTGAAAGCGTTGATGTCGCCGGTGCCGTCGGCGGTGGTGTTGCAAATGACGTACACGTAGTCGGTCCACGCGTGATCGGTGTCGAACTGCGATGGCCGTGCCGGGTGATCGGGATGGCTGTGCCAATAGCCGACGATGTCCATCCCGCGCGCCCGCGCCTCACGGTCTGCTTCGAGGATGTCCGCGGGATCGAGCACGTACCGATCGCGCGAGCGCTTAGTGTTGAGGTTGCGGCCGCGCGTCACCGCCACGATCTCTGCGCGATCGCCGTTGAAGCGTCCGACGAGCACGCCGCACCCCTCGTCCGGATATGCATCGTCGGCCATGTCGCTCATGCGCTGGTATGTCGGCCCGAGGATCACCGCTTCTGCAAGTGTCATCTCGAACGGTCTCCGTACAAGCCTGTCGAGATGTAGCGCACGCCGCCGTCAGCGAGCACCGTGACGATCGTGCCCCGACCGATGCTCCGCGCGACCTCGCGCACCGCGACAAGCGCAGCACCACTCGAGTGTCCGGCAAGAATCCCGTGTGTGCGCGCGAGATCACGCGCGAGCTCGTACGCGGGCTCGGTGTCGACACCGATGTTCACGTCCGCGAGGGACGCGTCATAGATGCCGGGCACGATTGACGACGGCATGTGCTTGAGCCCTTCGAGCCCATGCCATGGCTCGGCGGGCTGCACGCTGATGCATTGCACCGACGCATCCAGTTGCTTCAGGCGGCGCGTCACGCCGGTGAACGTGCCGCTCGTACCGAGCGCGGCGACGAAGTGCGTGATCGTTCCTCGTGTCTGTTCCCAGATCTCGGGCCCGGTGCCGTCGTAGTGCGCGCGCCAATTTGCATCGTTGTTGTACTGGTCGGGCATGAAGTAGTGATCGCGATCCGCGGCATACGTCTCGCGCACCATGCGAATGGCGCCGTCGCTGCCCTCCATGGGGTCGCTGTATACGACCTCGGCGCCGTACGCGGCTACGATCGCGCGGCGTTCGTCACTGATGTTCTCCGGCATCACGAGGCGCACGCGGTACCCCTTTGCCGCGCCGATCATCGCGTACGCGATACCGGTGTTGCCGCTCGTGCTGTCGACGATGATGCGGTCGCGCGTCAGCTGCCCGCTGCGCTCACCGTCTTCGATCATCCGCAGCGCGGGCCGGTCCTTCACCGAACCGCCCGGATTGAGAAACTCAGCCTTCGCGTACACGGCGACGCCGGGGCACTCGTCCTCGAAGAGGTGAACACGCAGCAATGGCGTGTTGCCGATCTCGTCGATGATGCGTTCGTCGGCACGCGGCACGACGCTCAACGCAGAAGACGCTGGGCCAGGATGAAGAGCCATCGTTCGCATTCTGGAGCGCGTCACGCCCCGAGCGTCAGCCCGCGACCGAGCCCGCTCCGATGCGAAAACCCGCTGTTCCCCGTTTTGCGTCGCCGATGATGGCGATCACAGCGGACGGCCTGACGAGCACCGGACCCTCGTCACCGGGGAGCTCCAGGAAGTCACCGGCCTTCGCCAATGCAGCCTTCACCTCCTCGAGGCCGAGCTTCACCTCGATGTCGCTCCCGTTGCTGAGCCTCACAAGTGCCATGCCAGCATGATGACACGGCTCGAACCAAGCGTTTATCCGAGTGCCTGGTCGAACTCGTCCTGCAGGTCTTCAAGCGCCTCGATTCCAGTGCTCACGCGCACGATGCCATCGCTGATGCCGAGCAGCTGGCGTTGCTCGCGACTGAGCGATCGATGTGACGTGAGCGCCGGATGGCTGACGGTCGTTGCCACGTCGCCAAGGCTGGGAGCGAGTCGCACGCCCTGCAGCCGGCGTGTGAACGCGTCGACCGCTTGGCGACCGCCATTGAGCTCGATGCTCAGCATGGGACCGCGACCATGTGGCAACAGTTCTCGCGCGCATGCCTCCTCCGCATCGCCGTGCGTTCCCGGATAGTGAACCGCGCGCACGCGACCGTCCTGCGCGAACCACGATGCAAGCGACGCGGCGATGGAACTGCCTCGCTCGATGCGCAATGCGGCTGTGCGCAATCCGCGCAGACACAGCCATGCGTCGAACGGCCCGAGCGCGGCGCCGAGCAAGCGAGAGAAACCGTCGAGCCAGTCAGCCCCCTGGTGCTGCCGCGTGATGAGCACGATGCCACCGAGCACGTCGCTGTGGCCCGAAAGATGCTTGGTCAGACTGTGGAATACGACGTCGGCGCCATACGCGAACGGTTGAAATAAAAACGGCGGTGTGAACGTCGAATCGACGATGCACGGCACGCCGGCGTCATGGGCCACGGCGATGATCTGCGGCACGTTGATCACCTGCATGAGGGGATTGGTGATCACCTCGGCGACGACAGCACACACATCGTCACCGACCACGTCACGGACCGCGGCGGCATGGTCGACGTTGGGCGCGGTCACGTCGACCGTCGTCAGCTGCATGCCGAGGTTGCCCAGCGGCCCCGCGATCAGCGCATCGGTGCCGCCGTAACACGGACGCACGACAACCACACGGCGACGCCGCGGTGAGGCGAGCACACTCAGCGCCAGCAAGAGCGCTGCCTGACCGCTGGCGGTGAGCCGCGCAACGGGCTTCTCGCCACGAGGAGGCGTCTCGAGGTCGGCAAGTGCGTCCTCGAGCAACTGCGCCGACTCGGTGCCGTAGCGTCGATACGGCTCGCGTGACTCCATCGCCTCGTCCAGCGCGGCGAGGCTGCCGTATGCGTATACCGACGCAAGCGACGGCGATGGCACAAGCGGACCACCACCGTCGTCCGCCCGCGCACCCATGCCCGCGCGCGCCCCACGCGTTGCGGGCGAGTGATCGTGCGGTGCTGTACTCACGCCGCCGGCGCGGGCACCCGTGCCCGCTTCAGCATGCGTGGGAA
>JBHEMA010000278.1:0-11139 GCA_046262795.1 Candidatus Dormibacteria bacterium
CTTCATCGGCATCGAGAGCCTCGGCGTGCCCTTTCCCGGTGAGACGATGTTGATCACCGCCGCTGCGTTCGCGGGCGCGACGCATCAGCTGAGCATCGCGGGTGTGATCATCGCCGCGATCATCGGCGCGATCCTCGGCGACAACATCGGCTTCGGCATCGGGTGGTTCGGTGGCTATCCACTGTTGCGTCGCTTCGGCCGCTATATCCGTATCGACGAGCCGAAGCTCAAGGTCGGTCGCTACCTCTTCATGCGTCACGGCGGCAAGGTCGTCTTCTTCGGACGCTTCGTGTCCATCCTGCGGACGTATGCGGCCTTTCTCGCGGGCGTCAATCACATGCATTGGGCGCGCTTTCTCGTCGCCAATGCAGCAGGCGGCGTCGTGTGGGCAGTGCTCTATGGCGTCGCTGCGTACACGCTTGGCGAGCAGATCGATCGCCTGAGCCGTCCACTCGAGATTGCGTTCGGCATCTTCGGCGGCATCGCGATTGTCGCGACGCTGGTCTTCATCCGCTCACACCTGAAACGCCTGGAAGACGTTGCGGAACGGGCACATCCCGGTCCGCTTGAAGGATTCTCCGACTAGAACGATGGGTTCGACGGCGCGGCGGACGACGATCCGCCGTTACCCGACGAACCGGATGGCGGATTGACCAGCTGGGCGCGCCAGACGAGGCGGTTGTAGTCCTGCCACCACGGGTCGCATGTGACGAGAGTCAGGTCGTAGCCGCTCGTCGGTGCCAGCTGCGTCACCTTCTCAGGAGGGATGTCCCAGCGGCCCGTGATCTTGTACGTGAACGTCTTGCACGAGCGGTCTTGGATGGTGATGGTGTCAGCAACCTTCATCTGGTCGATGTTCTGGTAGTCCGGCTCGCGATGGAACGCGATGATCGAGTTGCCCCGCTGTCCAGGGTCCGGTGTGCCGGTGTAGTGCACCATCGAACGCGAGTTGAGCAGGTCCCACGTGCCGTCGCCGGCGACGCCCGCGTAATGATCGTCCGCAGGCTGGTCGAACTTCACCAGCGCGTAGTCCGATGGCGACGACGACCCGCACACCGTGTGACCTGCGTTGGCTGCGTTTCCGGGCGCAGCGCCGCGCAGGTTTTGTTGATTCCAGTTTTGCAGCTGCGAGTGATCAGCGTTGCCGCGCAGCATCACAGCGATGATCGGGCCGAGGATCAGCCCCACACCGACCAGCACGGCGACGCCGCCCAGCGCGAGCATCGCCATCCAGAAGCGGCTGCGCTTGCGGCGAGCCGGCTTGACCGCGGGCGCGTAGCCGCTTAGCTCTTGAGCCATCGTTCAGACGATACCGCGACCGCGGGCGACGACCGGTCGCTTATTGGCGACAAGTGTTGACACGGTTGGCAAGGGTTTACGAGGCAGGCCCCCCGCTCCTCGTTCCTCAGCGGCGGCCGGTGCGCGGGCGCTTGCGACCGTAGGCGACGCCTTCGGCAACGGCGTCGAAGGGCACGGACGACCCCGTGGCCGCACTGATGCCCTCGCCCTGGACGAAGACCTTTCGCGAGCCCACGTCGATGAGGTACGCAAGCGTGGTGCCGCCAGAACCGTTCGGCACCATCGAGACGTCGGTGACGGTGCCGGTGCGGCGGCTTCCCCCGTAGGGGAAGGTCACCCTTGTTCCGATCGCGAATCCCTTATTGCCTTCCTCGTCCGTCATCGAGGGACCGCGCGGAAGCAGTCACTGCAGTACACGGGACGGTCGCCCCGTGGCTGGAACGGCACCTTGGCGATGCCACCGCAGTTCGCGCACGTCACTTCGTACATCTGCCGCGGCGCCGCCGACCGGCCGTATCCGCCACCACCACCGCCGCCGCCACCACCACCACCACTCGCGCGGCGAGCGGCCCGGCAGCTCGGGCAACGGGAGGGAGGGTTCGTGAGCCCGCGTGAGGCGTAGAACTCCTGCTCACCCTCGGTCCAAATGAAATCCACGCCGCAATCGCGGCAGCGCAGGGTCTGATCTACCGACACGCGCCAGGTCCCTCCAGTCGGCGCGTTGATCGGCGCCCGTTTTGGTGATACGTGGCCCGTACAGTACACCGTCGAGCGCCCGTCGTTCTGCCACAACAAGGCAACGGCGACCGTTGGGTGCCGAACGTCCGGCTGGTAGGATTCCCCCGACCCCGGACAGGAGCAGGTTGTGGCCGCACAGGGCGGCGCGATGGCTGCCGGTGGGGTGGAGGGTCATGCCATGCCGCGGGTACACCGCCGCTTGTTCACGTCGGAGTCGGTCACCGAGGGCCACCCCGACAAGGTCGCTGACCAGATCAGTGACGCCGTGCTCGACTCGGTGCTCACCAAGGACCCGCTGGGTCGCGTTGCCTGCGAGACGGCGCTGACCACCGGCACTGTCGTCGTGTTCGGTGAGATCTCGACCGAGGCCTACGTCGACATTCCCGGGATCGTGCGCAACACCATCAAGGACATCGGCTACGTGCGCGCCAAGTACGGCTTCGACTACGAGACATGCGGGGTGCTTGCCGGGATCGACGAGCAGTCACCCGACATCGCGCAGGGCGTCAACACCGGCGGCGCCGGCGACCAGGGAATGATGTTCGGCTTTGCGTGCGACGAGACACCCGAGCTGATGCCGGCACCGATCCAGCTGGCGCACCAGCTTGCGCGCCGGCTGTCCGAGTGCCGCCGCGACGGTGTGCTGCGCTGGGCGCGGCCCGACGGCAAGACGCAGGTGAGCGTCGAGTACGACGAGGATGGCCGCCCGCGGCGTGTCGACACGGTGCTCGTCAGCATCCAGCACTCCGAAGAGGCGACGCACGAGCAGATCTACGAGGATGTGCAGCGGCACGTCGTCGACACGACCATCCCCGGCGAGTGGCTCGATGCCGACACCAAGCGGTACGTCAACCCGACGGGACGCTTCGTGCGCGGCGGCCCCATCGCTGACGCGGGCCTCACCGGACGCAAGATCATCGTCGACACCTACGGCGGGTACGCGCGGCACGGCGGTGGTGCGTTCAGCGGCAAGGATCCGACCAAGGTCGACCGCAGTGCCGCGTACGGGGCGCGATGGGCCGCGAAGAACGTCGTCGCTGCGGGCCTTGCCTCGAAGTGCGAGATCCAGGTGGCGTACGCCATCGGCGTGGCCAAGCCGGTGTCGGTGCTGGTCGACTGCTTCGGCAGCGAGCGCGTCCCCGTGGGCCGCATCCAGGAGCTGCTCGACGAGTACGTCGATCTCTCGCCGTTCGGCATCATCAGCGCACTCGAGTTGCGCCGCCCGATCTACCGTCAGGTCGCCGCCTTCGGGCATTTCGGACGCAGCGACCTCGATCTGCCGTGGGAGCAGGTGGGACTCGCATCCGAGTGGGCGAACGAGGCCGGCACCGAGCCGTTGCTCAACGTGGCGGCGCGCTAGCGGAGCACGACGGTGAGCTTGCACCTGCTGGTTCTCGCGGGCGGCGGCGGCACGCGGCTCTGGCCCATGAGCAGGAACTCCAAGCCCAAGCATCTCCTGCCGCTCGGACCTGGAGGCTCGACGCTCCTGCGGGCCACGGTCGAACGGGTGCGCGACCTCGGCGACACGGTCACCGTTGTCACCGCGACCGACCAGGCGGACGCCTGCCGCCGCGAGCTCGAGGGCGTCCTCGGACCCGACGGCGTGCTGGCGGAACCCGTCGCTCGCGGCACGGGGCCGGCGTTGGCGCTCGCCACCGCGCTCATCCAGCGATCGGATCCGCAGGCATTGATCGTCTCTGTGCACGCGGATTCGCGTGTGGGCGATGAGGCGTCGTACCGGGCGGCCGTGCTGGCCTCAGCTGGGCTCGCGGGGGGAACGGGCGGGCTCTCGACCGTCGGCCTGGAGCCGACGGGCCCTGCGACGGGATTCGGGTACATCGAGTTGGGCACGCCGTTGCCTCCGGGTGTCTGGCAGGATCCCGGCACAGGTGCGCCCGCGGAGGTCCGCACCGCTGCCGCGGCACTGCCCGCGTTCGCCGCGGCCCGGCTTGTTGAGAAGCCGGACTACGAGACCGCCGTCGGGTACGTCGACGACGGGCGCCATCTCTGGAACCTGGGTCTCTTCGCGTGGCCCGCGCCCGTGCTGCTGGGTGAGATCCGTGCGGCTGATCCCGCCCTTGCCGATGGCATCGAGCGCGCCGCCGAGGCCCGCGCCGCGGGCGACGAGTCGGCGGCGCACAGCGCTTACGACGCGCTGACGACGATCGCGGTCGAGCCGCTCGTGTTCGAACGCACGCGACGCCTGTCGGTCATCCGCGCTGCGTTCCCCTGGTCTGACCTGGGTTCGTGGGCAGACCTGCACATCGCGCGCGTCGAAACCGGGGAGGCCGACACCGACGGCAACATCATCGACGGCGACGCACTCGTGATCGGAAGTCGCGACTCGACGATCGAAGCGAGAGGCGGCCGGCTCGTCGCCGTCGCGGGCGTCGATGATCTGGTTGTCATCGACACCCCCGATGCGCTCCTGGTCGTGCCCCAGGATCAGAGTCAGCGCGTCAAGGACATCGTCGAGCGGCTGCGCGCCGCGGGCCGCGCCGATCTGCTTTAGCCGGCGGGCGTGTACGTCGCCGTGGGAACCGGCGTGTTGATGATCGGCGTCGGTGCTGCCACCTCGGTCAGCTCGAACCTCGCTGAGGCGACGGTACCGTTCGGCGCCGGCCCGTTCAGCTGGATGTCGACGCTCGCGCCGGGCGCGACCGGCGTCTCGCCTCCCACGGCGTCGCCGATCACCCCGCCGGAGTCGTTGTAGAGAGACGCGCGGGCCATGATCGTCTGCGGCATCGCTGACGTGGACGTGGCAGAGAACCGGATCACGAGCGAGCCGCTGTTGTCGAGCCGGTAGCTGATGCCGGACTGATTGAGGGTGGCCTCGGCATTGCCGGTCTGCATGGCGGTGACGTTGCCATTCGTGAGCGGTCTGGTCGAGCCGACCTCCGACTGCGAGTTGGCGCCGCAGGCAGCGACGAGCCCGCATGCGGCGAGCGCCGGCAACGCTCGCTCAATCCCAATCCTGACCATGCGGGAACGATACATGCGCAGGCCACGCCTCCGAGAACCGGCTTCAGCCAGGGCAAGCGGCGCTCCGGGCGTCCGTAGAATGGCCGCCCATGGGCACGGCGATCCGCTTCGGCACGGACGGGTGGCGAGCGGTGGTCGCCGACGATTTCACCTACGACAACGTGCGCGCCGTGGCGCAGGGTGTCGCCTGGTATGTCGGCAGCGACGACCGGCCGCTCGTCGTCGGTCACGATTCCCGATACTGCGCCGAGCTCTTTGCACGCGAAG
The DNA here is from genome assembly GCA_046262795.1 of Candidatus Dormibacteria bacterium. Classification (GTDB taxonomy): domain Bacteria; phylum Chloroflexota; class Dormibacteria; order Aeolococcales; family Aeolococcaceae; genus JAFALX01. The sequence goes on from JBHEMA010000278.1 coordinate 5,287, forward strand.
CCGCGCGTGTGCTCGTCGCCAACGGTCGTAAGGTCGTGCTGCTTGATCGCGTCACGCCGACGCCCGCTGTGTCGTGGACGATCATTCAGCGGCACGCGGCCGGCGCGATGGTGATCACTGCGAGCCACAACTCCGCGGAGTTCAACGGCATCAAGTACAAGCCGGACTTCGGCGGGTCCGCGCCACCCGACGTCGTTGCGGACATCGAGCGGCTGTCGGCACGAGCGATCGACGACGGCGTCACCACGATGACGTATGCGGAAGCACTGCAGACCGGGCGCCTCGAAGCGGCGGACCCATTGCCCGATTACCTCGCCCAGGTGGCGGCGATGGTCGACCTTGAACGGCTTCGCGGGCGCGGTCTGCGCGTGCTGCACGAGGCGATGTACGGCGCCGGCGCCGGCCTTCTCGCACGTGCGCTCGACGGTGGCACCACGGTGGTCGAGGAGCTCCACGCGGATCGCAATCCGGGCTTCGGCGGCATGCACCCGGAGCCGATCGACCGCTACATGCCCGACGCGATGCAGCGCATGGGAGCAGGTGGGTTCGACGTCGGCATCGCCAACGACGGCGATGCGGATCGAGTGGGTGTCATCGACGAGCGCGGTCGCTACGTCAACCAGCTGCAGGTGATGTCGCTGCTCACCATGTACCTCCTCGAACAGCGAGGACTTCGCGGTGACATCGTCCGCTCGCTGACGTCGTCGAGCATGATTGACGCGCTGGGTCAGCGTTTCGGCGTCACCGTGCACGAGATGCCGGTCGGCTTCAAGTACATCGGCCAGAAGATGAACGAAACCAACGCATTGTTCGGCTGCGAGGAGTCGGGTGGGTATGCGTTTCGCGGACACATTCCCGAGCGCGATGGCGTCCTGTCGGGACTCATGATCATCGACATGATGGTTGCGTACGATCGCCCGCTCTCCGGCATCGTCGCGCATCTCGAGGAGCTCGTCGGGCCACACGCGTACGACCGCCACGACATCACGTTTCCTCGTGACGGCTACGAGGAGCGCAAGCAGGACGTCTACCGCCGCATGCAGGAACAGCGGCCCGCGTCGATTGCGGGATCTCGTGTCACCCGTGTGCGCGATGACGATGGCTTCAAGTTCTTCCTCGATGACGGCTCCTGGGTGCTGATGCGCATGAGTGGCACCGAGCCGCTGATGCGCGTCTATGCAGAAGCACCGACGCACGAGCGCGTGGAGCAGCTGATCGGTGAGCTCGAACAGCTGGCCGGCTCCACGCCCGCGCAACCGGCGGGAGCGTCCGCTTGACCGAGGTGGCAGCGTCCGCGGTGCAACCTGCAGGCGCCGGGCGCGTCGACAAGCCGTGGGGATACGAGCTGCGCTGGGCGATCACCGATCGCTACCTCGGCAAATTGATTCACATCAATGCGGGCGATCAGTTGAGCTTGCAGTACCACGTGCAGAAGGACGAGTCGATCTTCATCGAGTCGGGCGCGCTCGACCTTGTGCTCGAGGACGATTCCGGCACCATCGAGACGCACCGGCTGACTCCCGGGATGAGCGCACGGGTACGGCCCGGACGCAAGCACCGATTCGTCGCCGTCGAAGATGTCGATCTGTTCGAGGTGTCATCCCCCGAGATCGACGATGTCGTACGCCTCGAGGACTCATATGGACGAGCAGGCACCAGCGCCTCCTGAGGAACATTCCACAGTTTCCACAGGCTGACGTGGACAATCGAACAGGTTTTCGCCGCAAGGGTCACGCGTATCTGGCGGACCAGGCGCGGCAGACACTCGGAGTGTCGGACTTTCCATTGCTCGCGGAGATTCCGATGCCGCTCGTGCACACGGCCTTCGGCGCGGCGGTGTGCGGTGTCGCGGTACTGGTGCGTCCGGAGGCGCTCGGGCTGCGCAACAGCGCAATCGCCGACATCGCACTGGCAGTGCTCACCGCGATCGTGCTCGCCGGCTACGACCTCCTCGTCTACCCGCGGGCGCGGCGCCCGGGAGTTGAGGGAGCGGCCTTGCCCGTCGCCGCAGTCGGTGCTTTCGGTGTCGTGCTCGCCGGCGTAACGCCGATCTCCGTTCGGCTCGCGGCAGGCGTCGTGGCCACGCTCGTCATCGGCGGCGTGCCGCAGCTTGCGGGCCGACGCGCCGCCGCGATCGAGGGCGGTGTCATCCGGCTGCTCCGTGACATCGCCGGCATCGCGGTGCTCACGCCGGTGTTCGTGGCGGGCGCGTCAGCAGTGCTCGACCCCTTGTGGCGCGGCGCCGTGGTCGGTGCCATCACCGCGCTCGTCAGCTTCGACGGCCTGCGCACGGAGGACCTCACGACGCGACGCGCTATTCCGGTTGCGTTCGCGCTCGGCGCGTTGCTTGCCGCCGTGACGATTCTCATGACTCCGAGCTCCGCGCAGATCGGTGCGCGTGCGGGGGTGCTGCTGGTGCTTTGGTACGGATTGCGCGGCATGGCCGCGGTCTTCGCGAAGGTGAACAACGATCGCCGCTGGACGTTGATCGAGTACGGCGTGTTCGTCGCACTCGCGATCGGCGCCATGCGCTGGATCTCGACGCACAGCTGAGCTGCGCTGTTCTCAGCCCACGGCGGCGGCGCGCAGTGCGTAGAGCTCTGCATCGGCGCGAGCGACGACGGTCTCCGGCGTGTCGCCATCGACGGCTTGGACGATGCCTGCGCTGAACGACCCGTCGCGGGTTCGGCGCGTAACGCTCGACCCGATGTCAGCGATCGTGTGCTCCGCTTGCGCAACAGTCGCTGCGACCAGCACGGCCACGAACTCGTCACCGCCATAGCGGAAGACGAGGTCATAGGAGCGGATGCGATCGCGGACCGAGACGACGACTGCTCGCAAGAGGTCGTCGCCCGCGGCGTGTCCCTCGCGGTCGTTGACCGCCTTCAACCCGTCGACATCGAGGAATGCCACGACGAGCGTGCCACCCGATCGGCGCGCTCGGTCGAGCTCGCGGCCGAGCGCGGCCATGCCGGCGCCACGTCGGAGCGCACCCGTCAGGTCGTCGAAGGTCGCTTCGGACACGAGCTTGTCGCAGTACGCAACGAGGCTCCGCAGCCGGTCGAGCGCCGTGTGCAACGCTGTTCCATCGACGCCTGCGAGGGCGGCCTCCTCGACCCCGAGGGCGGTCGCGACGACTTGGCGCGCGACAGCATCGGTCAGCCGGCCGCTTGCCCGAAGCGGTGATTGCAGCGCCCAGCCGACCAGATCACGAGTGGCAGTAGCGGGTTCCTGCGCAGCCGCCACCTGCCCCCTGGTAGCGGAGCCCCCCTTTGGCTTGTTCATAGACGAATGGAAAGACGGCCCTCCAACGCGGATCCTACGACTAAAGCGCGTCGAGCGCCACTATCGTTCCGCACACCTTGAGATCAAACGGCAGGGACCCGAGCAGCTACATGCCGAGATAGGCGCGCTGCACTTCGGGCGCGCCGAGCAGCTCCTCGGAGGTGCCGCTCAGGGCGACACTTCCCGTCTCGAGGACGTAGCCGCGAGAGGCCGTCTTCAGCGCCAGCAGCGCGTTCTGCTCGATGAGCAGGATCGTCGTCCCCTTCGCGTTGATCTCGCGAACGACCTCGAAGATCGCGTCGACGAGGATCGGCGCGAGCCCGAGGGAGGGTTCGTCGAGCAGGAGGATCGATGGGGCGCTCATCAGGGCGCGGCCAATCGAGACCATCTGCTGCTCGCCGCCCGAGAGGCTGCCCGCGAGCTGCGACTCACGCTCCTTGAGCCGCGGGAACAACGTGAAGACACGGTCGAAGTCGCCGCGAATGCCGCTGCGGTCACGCCGCGAGTACGCCCCCATCTCGAGGTTCTCGCGCACGGTCATGCGGCTGAAGAGACGCCGCCCTTCTGGCGCGTGCCCGACGCCCATCCGCGACACCTGCTCGGCGGTCAGCTGCTGAATCGCTCGCCCCTTGAGGCGAACCTCTCCGCGCGCCGGCTTGATCAGCCCGCTGACGGTGCGCAGCGTCGTCGTCTTGCCGGCGCCGTTGCTACCGATGAGCGCGACGATCTCGCCGCTGTCGACGCTGAGCGAGACGTTGTTGAGCGCCCGGACTCTGCCGTAATACACATCGACCGACCGCAGCTCGAGCAGCGTCTCGGACGCTGTGCGCGACGGTGGCGGCGGTGCTTCCTGCGGCGTGGCGACGTCGGTCATGCGGTGCGCATCTCCTGCGTCGCGCCACTGCCGAGATACGCCTCGATGACTCGCGGATCGCCGCGCACGTCTGTCGGCGCACCCTCCGCGATCTTTTCGCCGTGGTCGAGCACCACGATCCGGTCGCTCACCTCCATGACCACGCGCATGTCGTGCTCGATGAGGAACACGGTGAGACCTTGCGAGCGCAGTTGCGAGATGACACCCATCAGCTCGCGTTTCTCCTGCGGGTTGAGTCCCGCCGCGGGCTCGTCGAGCAGCAGCAGCTTCGGACCGCTCGCGAGCGCACGCGCGATCTCCAGCCGTCGCTGCAGACCGTACGGCAGGTTGCGCGCGTAGACGTCGGCGTACCGGTCGATGCCCAGCTGCCGAAGAATCCTCAGCGCGTGCTGCTCGACGTCGTGCTCCTCATGGCGCACGGCGGGAGTGCGGAATACCGCGTCCCACACCTTCGTGTGCATACGGCTGTGCTCGCCGACCATCACGTTGTCGACGGCCGTCATGTACGAGAACAGCCGGATGTTCTGAAACGTGCGCGTGATGCCGGCTTTGGTGATCCGATGCGGTGGCATGCCAACGATGCTTCGTCCCTGAAACCGGATGTCGCCGGACGTCACCGGGTACAGCCCGGTGATGCAGTTGAACGCCGTCGTCTTGCCGGCGCCGTTGGGGCCGATCATCGAGACGATCGCACCCTCATCGACGCTGAAGCTCACGCCGCCGACGGCGCGAAGTCCACCGAAGACCTTGGTGATGTCGGTGACCTCGAGCAGGGCGGTCACGCCTTGCCCTGCACCGCAGCGAGCGACTCCACGTCACCCGACGCCACCAGCTCGACCTTGCGAGCACGACTCGGGAGCAGTCCCGCAGGGCGCAACAACATGATGCCGATGAGGATCAGCCCATAGATGATGTAGGAGAAGTTGCTCCACGGCACCTTGGTGAGACCGCACATGTCGGGTGACGCACCTGCTGACGGACATGTCAGCGACGTCACGCGTGTGATGGTGCCCGACCAGTCCGGCAGGTTCGGAATGATCCAGTTGATGATGAACGCGACGACGACGGCGCCCACGGTGACACCTGCGAGGTTGCCGATACCGCCGAGCACCACGGTGCTCAGCGCCGTCACCGACACTGCGAAGCTGAAGTTCTCGGGCGTCACGGTGCCGAGCATGGCGCCGAAGAACGCACCCGCGAAGCCGCTCACCGATGCGCCGATTGCGAAGGCGAGCAGCTTCGTGCTCACCGTGTTGATGCCCGTTGCCGCGGCAGCGACCTCATCTTCACGGATCGCCACCCATGCTCGTCCCAAACGGGAACGTTCGACGTTGCGAAGCGCGACGACCACGAGCGCGACGAGTATCAGCAGCAGCCAGAAGTAGTACTTGCTGTTGGCAGGAATGGCACCCAGCTGGCCGAGGCTGAAGCCGCCAAACGACGCGGGATCCGCCTGAAGACCGTTGGGGCCGCCCGTCAAAGGCTGCAGGTTTGTCGCGAGGTCAGGGACGATCTCGCCGAAGCCGAGCGTGACGATTGCCAAGTAGTCGCCGCGCAATCGCAGTGTCGGGGCACCGAGGATGGCTCCGAACAAGCCCGCAACCGCGGCCCCCAGGAAGATGAGCACCCAGAACGGAAGATGAAGGGCGTAGTGAGCGCCTGCGAATGACGCCGTGACGTACGCGCCGATGGCG
>JBHEMA010000279.1:0-6672 GCA_046262795.1 Candidatus Dormibacteria bacterium
TGTCGTAGCGTTGCCTGGACATGTGCGGCATTGGCGGTTTCTGGGGCAGACCCGATCGTGCGCTGCTCGAGCGCATGACGGAGTCGCTCGTGCACCGCGGGCCTGACGACGTCGGGTACTTCGAGGACGGCGTCGCGTCACTCGGCTTCCGGCGCCTGAGCATCATCGACCTCGAGCACGGCAATCAGCCGATGTCGATGGATGGCGGGAAGCTCCAGATCGTTTACAACGGCGAGGTCTACAACTTCCGCGAGCTTCGCGATGAGCTGCAAGCCGCCGGACACACGTTCAACACGGCGTGCGACGCCGCAGTGGTGCTGCACGCATACGCGCAGTGGGGCACCGACTGCTTCGCGCGCTTCAATGGCATGTGGGCGCTAGCCATCCTCGACGAACGTGATGAGCGCGGCGCCAAGCTCGTGCTCGCGCGGGATCACTTCGGTATCAAGCCGCTCTTTTACGCGCAGAACGGCGGGCGCGTGCTCTTCGGGTCAGAGATCAAGGCGATCCTCCAAGATGCGACATTCCCGCGGGCGGTCGACGAGCAGCAGATGTACGAGTACCTGCACTACGGGCTCTTCGATCACAACGACGCGACCTTTTTCAAAGGTGTGCGGCAGGTGCCTGCAGCGGCGCATGCGGTGATCACCGGCGTCGATTCGATCAGCGAGACGAAGTACTGGACGCCAAAGCTGTCCGAAGCCGGCGATGCCACGCCCGAGGCGTTCCGTGCCGTGTTCGAGCGAGCGGTACAGCGGCGGCTCGTCGCGGACGTTCCCGTCGGCATCTGCCTTTCCGGCGGGCTCGACTCGTCGTCGATCTGCACGGTCATGGCGCAGCAGCTGCGCGACCACGTCCGCGACACGGAGTCGTTGGGTGATCGGTTGAAGACATTCTCCGCGTTCTTCCCCGGTGATGCCATCGACGAGAGTGCGTACATCAAGACGGTGCTGGACAAGACCGGCGCCGACAGCAGCGTCGTCGAGCCGACCGAGATCGACTTCATCCGCGAGATGGAAGCGTGGGTGTGGCACATGGAGGAGCCGATGGTGTCGTCGGCGCCCTTCGCCATGTGGATGGTCATGCGACTTGCACGCAAACAGGTGAAGGTCGTTCTCGATGGGCAGGCGGGTGATGAGCTCCTCGCAGGCTACGACCACTATCCCTACGTCTTTCTGCGTCAGCTGCTGCGCGACCGGAGCTGGATGAAGTTCGTGCGTGAGGCGTGGTTGCTGCGCGACATCGTGTGGCCGCTGGCACGCCGCCGGTTGTGGGAGCGGCGTCACCATGCGAGCGTCGGCGAGCTTCTTCGCGACGAGTTCGTTCAGCGCCATTCGCCACCAGAGGACGACCGTGTTCCCGACGATTTGAAGCTGCGGCTGCTTCAGGATTTCCTCACGTACAGCCTGCCGCCGCTGCTCCGCTATGAGGACCGCGCGTCGATGGCGCACTCGCTCGAGGCGCGTCTGCCGTTCCTGGACCAGGAGTTGGTGGAGCACGTGCTGCGATTGCCGGCCAGCGCGATCATCGACCAGGGCTGGACGCGCGCGGTCGTGCGCAAGGCCCTGCACGGTGTGCTGCCGGAGGAGGTGGAGCGACGCCGCAAGAAGATCGGTTTCACCACGCCGGAGTTTCGTTGGTACCGGCGCCAGCGCGCGGCACTGCAGAGCCTGATGCGCTCACCCGCGTTTCAGCGGCGCCCGTTCTGGAAGGCACAGCGCATCGCCGAGCAGTTCGCCCGCGCGTGCCGGGGTGAGATAGAAGAATCGATGTTCTTCTGGCGCGCGATCAATGCCGAGATCTGGATGCGTCTGTTCATCGACGAGCAGACGATGGCGCTGGATGAGCGCAGCTACGCGCACGGCTTCGTCCACCGCGGTGACGACGGGGTTGCCTTGGAGCTCGAGGACGGTGTCGGCCTCGTCGCCGCCGCGCGGCCGAATTGGGCACGGCACGTGTTCCTCGAGGACGGCGACACGGTGTGGGCTCGCGTTCCGTTGCGATCCGAGCTGCTGAAGCCCGGCAGTGACATCGTCGGTGCAGTGAATCGCTCGATCGATGCGCTTGCGCGCAACGGGATCACGCTCCGCGAGGGTGACGTCATTCTCGTCAGCGAGAAGGGACTCGCCATCAGCCAGGGTCGCTCGTACCCGGTGGAGGACATCCGCACCACGCGGCTCGCATCACTGCTCAGCCGTTTCGTGAGCCACGAGCCAACCGGTGTCGGGCTTGCGCATCCGACGACGATGCAGCTCGCGCTCGATGAAGCGGGTGCGCCGCGCATTCTCGCAGCGGCCGCGGCCGCTGCGGTGACGCGTCCGCTTGGTATGCGCGGCGTGTTCTACCGCGTGGCCGGCGCGGGCGTGAACGCGATAGACGGACCCTCGTCACTCAACCTGCCGCCGTACGACCGCTGGGCCACGAAGGCGCCGGTGGATCCGCAGGGCTGGGCCGAGCGCATCGCCCGTGGCGTACGCGAACACACGGGACGGCGCGTCGGCGTTGCCATCATCGACGCCAACGACATGGCCGCGGAGGTCTTCGCCGTTACGGACGGTGTGCGCGTCGAGGACGTGCTCACGGTCGTGGCCGACAACCCATTGGGCCAATCGGACCAGCAGACACCGTTCGGCGTCGTCCGTCGCATGACGACTGTCACGCCCGTCGAAGCGGCGGAGCCGGTCGCTGCTGCCGTCTGACTTCACAGCGATGACCGCCGGGCGTGACGCATTGTTGCGCTGGGCCGAGATCGACGTTCGCGCGCTGCGTGACAACGCTCGACTGATCCGCGAACGGCTGCAGCCCCCGGCACAGTTGCTGGCCATGGTCAAGTCGAACGGGTACGGCCATGACGCGGTGTTCGCGGCGGGTGCCGCGCTGAAGGCTGGCGCCACCTGGCTCGGTGTGTACACACCTGATGAAGCGCTCGCGTTGCGCCGCGAGCGACTCGGTTCGCGAATGCTCGTCGTCGGATGGTCGCCGCCATCGGCATTGCCCCACCTGCTGCGACTCGACGTCGATGTCATGGCGTACGACAGCGCGGGTGTCCGTGCCATCGCTCGTGTCGCTCGAGAAGCCCGCGCACGGGCGCGCGTCCACCTGAAAATCGACACCGGTCTCGGGCGTCTCGGCGCGCGCCCCGGATCGCTCAACGAGCTCCGCGATGCATTGCGGGATGAAGCGTCGAATATCGAGGTGGCGGGCATCTTCACGCACTTCGCCGACGCCGAAGGCGATCGGCAGTTCACCCACGATCAGCATGATCGCTTCCTGCAGGCGTCGGCTGCGCTGCGCCCCGTCGCGCCCGACGCGTTGCTGCACACGTGCGGGAGCGCCGCCATCCTCAACTTTCCCGAGATGCACCACGACCTGGTGCGGCTCGGCATTGCGATGTACGGCTACGTGCCACCGGGAGTGCGGGACGCCACGCCGCTTCGACCGGCGATGAGCGTGTTCGCGCGTGTTGCGCAGGTGAAGGACGTGGCGGCGGGCGAGTCCGTGGGATACGGCCGTACGTGGTGGGCGCCCTCGGCGCGTCGCATCGCGACGATCGCCATGGGCTATGGCCAGGGATTGCCCCGCGCGCTCTCGAACCGCGGTTCGGTGCTGGTGCGCGGGTGTCGCTGCCCGATCGCCGGGATCGTCAGCATGGATCAGATCACCGTCGGCGTCACCGACGCCGGTGACGTGGCCGCGGGTGACGCCGTGATGCTGTTCGGCGATTCGGGCGGCCACCGGCTCGGCGCGGATGAGGTTGCATCGCTTGTTGGAACCATTCCCCACGAGATCCTGTGCGGCATCGCCACCTCGGTGCCGCGCATCCGTGTGGGCGACGGCACAACCGCCGCGTGAGGCTTGACGCTGCGAAATCCGCAATTTCGAAAGGCTGCCGTGTCCGCACTGCGGTACCGTGACGCCATGAGCCGGCCAGTCCGCATCGCCGCCGCGCAGTACGAGCCGCATGTGGGCGACGTCGAGAACAACCGCGCCCTCGCGGTTCACTGGGCCCGGACGGCCGCCGACCGCGGTGCCCAGCTCATCGTGTTGCCGGAGCTGGCGTCGAGCGGCTACGTGTTTGCCGACGAGGACGACGCTGCCGCGTCCGCGGAGTCGATCGAGCACGGTCCGCTGGTTGCGGCCCTGCGCGACGTGTGCCGCGAGCACGGCTGCGTCGTCGTCACCGGAGTCAACGAGCAAGCGGGCACCTGCCGGCACAACAGCGCCGTGCTCATCGGCGCCGATGGACCGCTTGCGACGTATCGCAAGCTGCACCTCTATTACAACGAGAAGAGCTGGTTCGAACCGGGGACGCAGCTGCCCATCGCCGACACGCCGTTCGGGCGCATCGGCATGATCATCTGCTTCGACCTCTGGTTTCCGGAGCCGGCGCGCGCCCTCGCGCTCGCCGGCGCCGACGTCATCGCGGTGCCGACGAACTGGGTTGCGTCGTTCAAGCCGACGGTGTGGGACGACCGCGGCTACTGCCAGGGTGACTATGTGGCCATGGCAACGGCCGCGCAGAACGGCGTCGTGATGGCGTGCGCCGACCGCATCGGTCTCGAACGCGACGTGCGCTTCATCGGTGCGTCGATCATCGTCGGCACGGACGGGTGGCCGGTCGCCGGCCCCGCGAGCAAGGATCAACCGGAGCTGCTCATCGCCGACGTCGACCTCGACGACGTGGCGAAGGCGCGCCGGCGCACGCCGCGCAATCACCTCATGGACGACCGGCGGCCCGAGGCGTACCACGTGCACGAACGTGACGAGGTGCCACTGCGCGCATGACGCGGGTGGCGCTCTGAGCCCGACCGCCGGCGCCGCCGCACTGCTCGAGGACCTGAATCCGCCGCAGCGAGAGGCGGTCGAGGCGCCCGACGGCCCGCTGCTGATCTTCGCGGGTGCAGGGAGTGGGAAGACGCGCGTGCTCACGCATCGCATCGCTCATGTCATTGCGACGCGCGGCGTGCGCCCCGACGAGATCTGTGCGGTGACGTTCACGAACAAGGCCGCGCGCGAGATGCGCGGCCGCGTCGAGCATCTGATCGGGGCGAGCATCAAGGGGATGTGGCTGGGCACGTTCCACGCGCTGGGTGCGCGGCTGCTGCGCCGCGACGGCGATGCCATCGGCATCCCGCGCGACTACACCATCTATGACGAGGCCGACCGGCTCGCCGCGCTGCGCAACGCGATGCGCGCAGAGGGCATCGACGACCGTCGCTTCACTCCGTCGCGAGTCGGCTCCGCGATCAGCGCGGCAAAGAACGAGCTCATCGATGCGCGTGACTACCAGGCGCGCGCGCACGGTGACGTCGAGCAGACGGTGGGCCGCGTGTACTGGGCCTATGAACACGAGCTCGACGCGGCGTCCGCTCTCGACTTCGACGACCTGCTGTTCCGTGCCGTTGTCCTCCTGCGCGATGTCGAATCCGTGCGCGAGCACTATCAGACGCGGTTCCTGCACCTCTTCGTTGACGAGTACCAGGACACCAACCACGCGCAGTACGAGCTGGTGAAGTTGCTGGCTGCGAAACATCGAAACGTAACCGTGGTCGGAGACGATGATCAGTCGGTCTACGGGTTCAGGGGCGCGGATGTGCGGAACATCCTCGCGTTTGAGCGCGACTATCCGGATGCGCGCAGGGTGACCCTGGAGCAAAACTACCGGTCGACGCAGCCCATCCTTGACGTCGCGCACGCCGTGATCAAGCAGAACGAGATGCGTGCGACAAAGAAGCTGTGGACCGAGCTGCGCACCGGCGAGCCGGTGCATCTCATGTCCGTGTACGACGAGCGCGAGGAGGCACTCGCGGTGTGCTCCGAGATCGAGCGCCTCGTGGGACGCGAGGGGATCTCGCTGAGCGAGTGCGCCGTTCTCTATCGCACCAATGCGCAATCGCGTGCGTTCGAAGAGGTGTTCCTGCGCCGCGGCATCCCGTACCGGCTCGTCGGCGGCATCCGGTTCTACGAGCGAAAGGAGGTGAAGGACGTCCTCGCGTACCTGCGCCTCTGCGCCAACCCGCGCGATGCGGTCTCGTTCGGGCGCGTCGTCAACGTGCCGCGGCGCAAGATCGGCGACCGCACGGTCGCTGAGCTCGAACGGTTGGCGCGTCGCAAAGGAATCTCTCCGCTCGAAGCGGCGCGCCGGCTGGACGAGGCTGAGGGGCTCGGGCCCGCGGCGATGCAGGCGCTGGCCGGCTTCGCGACGATGATGCAGTCGCTGCGCGACGACGCGGAAGAACTGCCACTACCAGTGCTTCTCGACCACGTGCTCAGCACCACCGGGTATCGCGACATGCTGCGCGACGGCACCCGAGAAGGTGAGGAGCGCTGGGCCAACGTCGTCGAGCTCGCCGGGCTCGCGGCGGAGTACTCCGACGTGCCGGCGCCCGACGGTCTGTTCCAGTTCCTGGAGAACGTCGCGCTGGTGAGCGACGTCGACAGCCTCGACGACAGCGCCCAGGGCGTGATGCTCATCACGTTGCACCAGGTCAAGGGCCTCGAGTTCGATGTCGTGTTTCTTGCCGGCATGGAGGAGGGGCTGCTGCCACATGTGCGGTCGATGGAGGACGGCGAGACCGGCGTCGCCGAGGAGCGACGGCTCACCTATGTCGGCATCACGCGCGCACGCCGCCACCTCTACCTGCTTCACGCCTTTCGCCGACACCTCTACGG
>JBHEMA010000280.1:0-10305 GCA_046262795.1 Candidatus Dormibacteria bacterium
CGCGAGCACTACGAGAAGCCGTCCGTGCGTCGCAAGCGCAAGCTCGTCGCCGCCAGGAAGCGTCGCGTCAAGGCGGGGTGATCCCGGACTGAGGGTCAGCATCATCCGCAGTTCCTCGCTGACTGCGGCGCAGCGGCGCGTCATCACCGCCGCGAAGCTCGGAGCGCTCCTGCGCACGAGTGCGGACACGCTGGGCATCCCATCGCGCTCGTCGTTGGCGCTGCGCCTCACCAACGACGCAGAGCTGCGCGCGCTCAACGCTCGCTTTCTGAGCCACGATGAGGCGACCGATGTCCTCGCCTTTCCGGCAGGCGAACCGCCCGCGACGCGAGACCGCCGCGTAGGTGATGTCGCCATCTCGGTCGAGCGCGCGATGTTCGGGCGTGGGGAGGGCGCCACCTCCGAGCTCCGCCTGCTCGCGGTGCACGGATTGCTTCATTGCATCGGCCACGACCACGCGAACTCCGCCGGCGCGGCGGCGATGACTGCAGCAACCCGGCACTTGCTCGCCTCGCAGGAGGTGCCTGAGCTCGAAGCGCCCGATGCGTACTAGGCTTCTGCATACCGGCTGCGCTGCGGTTGCACTCGGCGCGTGTGCCCCGGCGACGGCATCACCTCCGACCCCGACAGCGACGCCACAACATCCGAGCGCTTCGTTTCAGGTGATGCTGAACGACGGCGCATGCGACGTTCGGCCCAACGTCGCCCCAGCGGGCATCGTGACGTTCAATGTCAGCAACGGCGCTGCGCGTCACGTGACGAGCGTCGAGGTACAGCGCCCCGACGGGTTGACGCTGGCTCAACAGGCGAATATCGCACCCGGCGAATCGGGGACCATGGTGATGCAGATGGCGGCGGGCACCTACATCATCGCCTGTCCCGGAGCGGGCCAGCCGGTATCGGCGTTCGAGGTCACCTCCGGTGGCGCTTGGGAGCGCGACCCACTGCTCGTCCAAGGAGCAGCGACGTTCCGGACGTCGCTGCAGGCCGACGCCTTGTCGTTGGGCAACGCCGCGAAAGCGCTGTCGAACGCTATCGATATCGATGATGTCGGCTATGCGGCGCGGGCGTATCGGCAGGCTCGCGTCGCGTTCACTTCGTGTTCCGCTTTCCTCGAGGACGGGACCGGCTTGGTCGCGAAGATCAATGGACCCGTCGACCCGTTCGCAACACGCGACTCCGATCTCGCGGGATTCCCGCGCGTGCAGGCCGCGATCTGGCGTGATCACTCGCTCGAGGGGATGAGAACGGTGATGGACGCGTTGTCGTCAGCGATCAACCAGGCATCGGCTGCAGCGACCAAAGCACAGCCTACGCCCGCCGACATGCTCAGCGCTGCAGTCTCGTCGTTGAGCCTCGCCACAACTGCTCGGCTCTCCGGCGAGCAGGAGGCCTACTCGGGGCTGACACTCATTCTGGTGCAGGCTGACCTCGACTTCGCCACCACCGTGTACAAAGACCTGCGCCCGGCGATCGTCCGCCGCGCAAGCCAGCTCGCCGCGGCCGTCGAGGGGCGCCTTGCCAGCGCGTCGACGGCGCTGTCGGCACTGCGAGCATCGCCTGGCGTTGAAGGATCCGGGTACGTCGAGTTCGCAGCGGTTACGCCCTCACAGCGCCACGAGCTCGTGCAGGACTTCGACGCGCTGTTCGCCTCGCTCTCATTCATCGACGCGCAGGTCCTCTCGTGAACGACCACGATTCGACATCGAGGCACGTACGACGGGTTTCGCGACGCGGTTTCCTCGGCGAAGCAGGGCTCGTCGGCACCGGGCTCGCCACCGGCGGGATCCTCACAGCATGTGACACAACGACGCGTCCGTCAGCGGGGCAGCCTGACGCAGCGTCGTCGATCGCGTCTCAGGTCGTATCCTTCTATGGCGATCGCCAAGCGGGCATCGTCACCACGCAGCAGGAGCGACTCGTATTCGCCGCGTTCGACGTCGTGACGTCCAACCGCAGCGCGCTCGCGTCGACGCTGCAAGCGTGGACGCTCGCGGCCGCAGCGATGACGCAAGGTCAGTTGATTCCCGGCGTGACGAACACCGCCGCGCCGATGCAGGACACGGGCGAAGCGCTCGGGCTGACGCCTGGCAATCTCACCCTGACGATCGGCTTTGGTCCGTCGCTGTTCGACTCGCGATTCGGTCTCGCCGCGAGGAAGCCGTCCGTCTTTGGCGCGCTGCCTGCGCTTCCGTTGGAAGAGCTCGACCCGGCGTTCACCGGTGGCGACATCTCCATGCAAGCGTGCTCCGACGATCCGCAGATCGCCTTCCATGCGGTGCGTGATCTCGCGCGCATGGCGTCGGGTGTGATGGCGCTTCGGTGGCTCGAGTTCGGGTTCGGGAAGACATCGCGCACGAGTGCCGGTCAGACCACGCCCCGCAATTTGATGGGCTTCAAGGATGGAACGAGAAACATCGCCTCGACCCAGACGGACCTCCTCGATCGTTACGTGTGGGTCGGCAGCGAGAGCGACCAACCGTGGATGCGTGGTGGGACGTATCAGGTTGCGCGGCGCATGCGCATGTTTCTTGAGACGTGGGATGCTGATTCCCTGGGAGACCAGGAGCGTGTCTTCGGCAGATACAAGTTGAGCGGCGCGCCCCTCACCGGCCGGCGCGAGAACGACGCGCCGAATTTCGGCGCGGTTCGGGGAGAGGAGCCTGAGCCCGTGATCCCCGCAACGGCCCACATCCGCGTCGTCGCGCCCGAGCAGAACGGCGGAATTCACATCCTTCGGCGCGGCTATTCCTTCTCCGACGGGGTCGACGCGAGCACAGGCACCATTTTTGCCGGACTCTTTTTCATCGCATACATGCAGAACCCGTCGCAGTTCGTGACGCTGGCGCGGAAGATGGCGAACGACTCCATGGGCGAGTACGTGCGAGTCGTGGGCAGCGGGCTCTTCGCCGTCCCGCCCGGCATCCGGCCGGGCCACTGGTGGGGGGCGGGTCTGCTGTCGTAAGGTCGCCGGTGGACAGCAGCCGACCCGCGACGGTACAGTTGCGATCGAAGGGGCGGTCTTTTCCAGGCGAACCATCTTTCAGGAGGGTGTCAGTGTTCCTCAGCAGGCGTATGGGACGGCTCGCGGCGATCTTGCTGGCCATTGGCTTCTCCGCGCTCGTCGCCGCGACCGGATTGCGTGTCGCCGCTGCCGGCAGCTCTACTCTCAACAACCTTCCAACCACGTACTCGCACCCCACGACGCCTGAAGGTTCGAGAAGCACGTCATCGTGCGACCCCAGTGATCACTACTGCTACAACGGCAAGGGCGCGCCGCTTCCCGGACGGATCGACTGCTCGATTTCGAATTACCGATGCACGGACATCGACGCCTACGGGTCATACAAGGCGTACGGTCACTATGTCGGTCACGACGAACCCGCAGTCGAGTACTACTCGAACACGGCGGGATCAGGGGCACAAGACCGCTGGCAGTTCCAGCTTCCCGCTGATCCACCGACGCAGCCGACGCGAAGCAACGGCGTGACGTGGAACTTCATGCTTCATCCGGCCATCTGGTTTGGCATGGCGCTCTGCAATGACGGGTCGTACCCGGAGGTACACACAAACATCGGTGACTGCAAGCCTGGGAGCGACAGCAACATCGCCGACTGCGGCGACTCCAGTGGCGCGACGTGCCAGAGCACCGCGGACGGTTGTCCGCCCAACGCGACAGGAAGCGCCTGCTATATCGGCAACCACGTCGGTGGTGCATACATGGAGTTCCAGTTCTACCCGCCGGGTTGGGCGCCGCTCGCCGGCAATGCGCCGATCGGAGGGGAGAGCTGCGATCCAGTGAAGTGGTGCGCGGCCATGGTCATCTGGAGTCTCGGCGCGGACGGTGACTTCAAGACCAACAACGCCGACTGCCTCAACAACTCGAATGGTGGTGAGGAGTTCGGCAACGCGGCGTTCATCACCTTCACCGGTCACTCCCCGATTCCGGCGACGCCGTACAAGAATCCCAACGCGTTCGCACCGACGCCGAGCGCCGACATGTACTACAACTCCGGCGACGCGCTGACGATCTCGATGAACGACATCCCCGACAGCAGTCCCGGCCCCAACGGCAGCGGGCTGCAAATTGTTGTCAACGACCAGACGACGGGACAGACGGGGTCGATGGTGGCGAGTGCGGTCAACGGGTTCGCCACTGAGAAATGGGCGCCGTCTGCGACCAGTTGCACCATGATCCCGTACAACTTCCATCCGATGTACAGCACTTCGGGCCTGCACACGCGCATCCCCTGGGCGGCGCACAGCTACAACGTCGCCTTCACGGACGAGATCGGCCACTTCGACTACTGCACCAACGTGACAAAGAACAACAACGGTGACGGCGGCTGCGGCGGCAACGAGGGCACCACATCTGATTCCGAACCTGCCGAGCAGGCTTTCGGAGGCTCCTTCGGTGATGACAGCGTCTGTTACGACGGCGCCAGTCCCGCGACGACGACGCTTGTGCCGATCGGTGGTTGCATGGGATCGAACTGGGGCTTCGACAATGCCACCTACAAGTCCGCCAGCTGGCCCAACGGCGACTTTGCGCATCGCCCCACGCCGGTCCGGTTCACAAGTCCGACGACGGGGTCGAATTTCAGCCAGCAGTACAGCGACTACGCGCTCGAGACCGATCTGCCGGCGCTCGAGTTCACCAGCGGCATCATCCCGGCATTCGGCACTGGAATGACGGCGAGCCCGTGCGACATCCTCAATGGCGGCATTGGCTGCACGTACCAGCCGCCGACGGATGACACGGTCAAGCCAGACCCGGTGACAGGCAACGCGGTGCCGAACGGGAGCACGGATGCGGGCTTCTACCCGTTCTTCTCGATAGACACGCACCAGGCGGGCCAGTGCTGGTGGCTGCTGGGTAACGACGTGACCGGTCAAACGAGCAACGACTTCAACAATGGTGTCGCCGACTCGCAATACGGCGCGCCCTACAACATCTATTACGAGCAGCAGGCGTCGGCGCCGTCCTACGCGTTGCCGCTGGCGGAGAACTTCCACACCGTCGGCACAACCCAGATGGGCCAAGCGAATCCGAATACGTGCACTGCGGCGCTGCCTGCAGTGAACACACCGGAGATACCGTCAGTGCCGCTGTTCGCCCTCGGTGGCACGGCGGTTGTCGCCGGCGCGGCGCTCGCTGTGCGGCGCCGCCGGTCAAGCACGGCGGCGTAGGGCGTCGTCAATCGACTTCAACGGGCGTCCCCAAGTGGGGGCGCCCCTTTTTCTTTTTGGCAAGCTGTGGCGTCATGCCCGCGCTCGTCATCGGTCTCGGCAACCCCGGAGGTGAGTACGCACGCACCCGGCACAATGTCGGGTGGATGTGTCTCGACGAGCTGGAGCGTCGCGGGCGCTTCGGTCGTGAACGCCGGGAAGGCCCCGCGCGCATCCGCGAGGGATCCCTCGAGGGGTTCGACGTCGTCGTCGCGCGCCCGCAGACGTACATGAACATCAGCGGCCGCGCGGGCGTGCACCTGACCAACAAGTTCGGCGTGCCTCCGACCGACGTCATCGTCGTGCATGACGAGGCCGACCTCCCGCTGGGGCGGTTGCGCGTGCGGCGCGGCGGGCGGTCGGCTGGTCATCGCGGCGTGCAATCACTCATCGATGCGTGGCGCACGCAGGACTTCGTGCGCGTGCGCATCGGCGTCGGGCACCCTGGGCGCGACGGTGACCTCGTCGACCACGTGCTCGACCGGTTCGATCGCGACGAGGGGGAGCGGATGCCGGCGATCATCGACCGCGCCGCGGACGCCGTGGTCACGCTCATCCGCGACGGCGTCGAGCAGGCGATGGCGAGCTACAACCGTGCCGCGGACGTCTGAGCAGGCGCCCGCCGCCGACGCAGCCGTGATGGGTGGCGCGTCGCTGCTGCAACGACTCGACCGCATCGAGGACCTGCACAGCGTCGCGCGATCGCGGGGTGGCGTTGTCGCCGGCGTCCCCGCCGGCGCTGTCGCATTGCTCGCGTGGTGGCTGTCTCAACGCACGTCGCGCACAGTGATCATCGTCGGGGGCGAGATCGAGTCGCTCTACAGCGACTGCCGGATATGGGATGCGGAACGCACGCTGCTGTTTCCCGCCGCTGATACGCCACCGTTCGACCGTACGCCACCATCCGAGGAGGTGACTCGCCGTCGTATGGCGACACTGGCGGCGCTGCGCGACGCCGCACCGCGTCTGATCGCGACGTCCCCGCAGGCGCTGCTGCGCCCGACACTGCCGCCGGGTCTGGTTCGCGACGGCATCACCACGCTCAACCGCGGCGCTCGCGAAGATCGCGATGCGTTCGTGGCGCGCCTCGTGTCGCTCGGCTATCGCCGCGAAAGCGCCGTGTCGGTGCCCGGCGACTTCGCCGTGCGCGGCGGCATCGTCGACGTGTACGGGCTCGACCGCAACCGTCCCTGGCGCGCCGAATGGTTCGGTGACGAGATCGACGACCTCCGGCTTTTCGACGTCGACACGCAGCAGTCGGTGACCAAAGTGGACTCCGTGTCGCTGTGGCCGGCGCGTGAGCTCGATCTGCGACCGGAACAGCTGCGGCGAGCACTCGACGTCGTCGACCGTCTCGACATGTCGTCGATGCGCGATGACGTGCGTGAGGCGTGGGAACGCGACCGCGGTCACCTCGCCGACGGCGTATACGACGACGGGGTCGACCTCTTCTTCCCATATCTGCACGAAGCGTCACCGGCCACGCTGCTCGACCACGCCCGCGACGCGATCGTGCTCTTCGCCGGTGGTCTCGAGCGGCAGCAGCGTATTGCCGAGCGTCACGCCGACGAGATCGACGGGTTGCGCGTCCAGGAGGAGGAGCGTGGCGAGCTGCCTGCAGCGGCGCGCACAGGGCTGCTGTCGCCGCAAGCGCTGTTCGAACGCGCGCTCGAGCACACGGCTTTCGACCTGCAGCGCGAGTCGTTACCCACCATCCGGCATATCGCCGATCTCGGGTGGTCCGGTGTCGAGTCGTACGCGGGGCGCTTCGACTCATTCGTCGGCGCGGTGCACGGCGCGGAGCAACGCCATGACTGCGTTGTCGTCGTGTCGCGCCAGCAGCGCCGCATCGAGGAGCTGGCCGGCGAACATGGACTGGACACGCACGACGTCGAAGATTTCGACGCAAGCGCGACGCCACTCGACGACGGCGCGTGCGCTGTCGTCGACGACGATCTCTCGCGCGGCTTCGAAATACCAGCTGCAGGAGTCGCGTTGTTCGCCGACGGCGAACTCTTCGGCACCTCCAAGCGACGCGGCTCGCCGCTCGCGCGTGGCGCGCGACGTGTCATCTCGACGTCTGCTCGCGGCGCACGGCGTGCCGCTACTGGACGCGCGGCTCGCGAGGCGTACGTGCTCGAATTCGCACCCGGCGACGTCGTCGTGCATCGCGACCACGGCATCGGGCGCTTCGTCGAGATGCGCAGCGTCGCCGACGAGTCCGGTGCGAGGCACGAGTACATGCTGCTCGAGTACGCGGACGGCGACCGGCTCTTCGTGCCGGTTGAGCATCTCGACCGTGTCGATCGTTATGTCGGCGGCGCGGACTCACATCCGACACTCTCAAAGCTCGGCACAGGCGAGTGGGAGCGCACCAAGCGCAGGGTCAAGGAGCGTGCCGAGGAGGTGGCGCGAGAGCTGTTGGGCTTGTATTCGCGCCGCGAAGCCGCCCAGGGCCATGCGTACGGCCGCGACTCGGCGTGGCAGCACGAGCTCGAGGCCTCGTTTCCATACGAGGAGACGCCCGACCAGCTCCTGGTCATGGAGGAGATCAAGCGCGACATGGAGTCGTCACGGCCGATGGACCGCGTGGTTGCGGGCGATGTCGGCTTCGGCAAGACGGAGCTCGCCGTGCGCGCCGCGTTCAAGGCGGCAACCGAAGGCCGTCAAGTTGCGATGCTGGTACCGACGACCGTTCTCTGCCAGCAGCACTACATCACGTTCACGGAACGGCTTGCCCCGTTTCCACTCACCGTGCAACAGCTGTCGCGGTTCTGCACCGACGACGAGGTGGCCCGAACGCTCGCCGGGGTGCGCAGCGGCGGTGTCGACATCGTCATCGGCACGCACCGCCTGCTGCAGCGCGACGTCGAATTCCGCAACCTCGGCCTCGTCATCATCGATGAGGAGCAGCGCTTCGGCGTCATGCAGAAAGAGCGCTTCAAGGAGCTGCGCGTCGCCGTCGACGTCCTCTCGCTGTCGGCGACTCCGATTCCGCGCACGCTGCACATGTCGCTCGCCGGCATCCGCGACCTGTCAGTGATCCAGACGCCGCCGGAAGAACGTCAGCCGATCAAGACGTACGTGACCGCGCGCGAGGACTCGCTGGTGCGTGAGGTCATCACACGGGAGCTGGCGCGCGACGGGCAGGTCTTCTTCGTGCACAACCGCGTGGCGAGCCTCGAGGCGGAGGCGGAGCGGTTGCGCGCGCTGCTGCCGGACACGCGCATCGAGGTGGCACACGGACAGATGCAGGAGTCGCACCTCGCTGCAGCGATGCGCAAGTTCACTGACGGTGATGTCGACGTCCTTGCGTGCACGACGATCATCGAGTCCGGGCTCGACATTCCGAACGCGAACACGATCATCATCAACGACGCGCACAGGCTCGGGCTCGCGCAGCTGTATCAGCTGCGCGGGCGCGTCGGTCGCGCGGGGCAGCGCGCATATGCATACCTCCTGTACCCACCGCTGCGCTCGCTCACGGAGAAGGCCGACAAGCGCCTCGACGTCATCGCCGACCTGCAGGACCTGGGCTCCGGCTTCAAGCTCGCGATGCGCGACCTGGAAATCCGCGGCGCCGGCAATCTCTTGGGCGAGGAGCAGCATGGTGAGATCGCCGCCGTTGGGCTCGAGATGTACAACCATCTGCTCGGACAGGCGGTCACTGCGCTGCAGGGCAAGCCGGTTGTCGAGTCACCTGCGCAGGTGACGATCGCGTTGCCGCTGGCGGCGTTCATCCCCGCGGAATATGTGTCGGACGAGAAGCTGCGTCTTCGCTGCTACCAGGACCTCGCGGCGAGCGTCAGCGAGCAGGAGCTCGACCAGCGGGTGCGCGGGCTCGTCGACCGCTTCGGGCCGATGCCGGCGCAGGTCGACGCGCTCGTCTACTCGCTGCGCGCGCGCCTGCTCGCTGCCTCGGCCGGCGCACTCGCGGTCGAAAGCGAGCGCGGACGCGGTCTTGTCATCCGGCTGCCGCTGGAGCACGGCCTCGACCTGCGCAGTATCGCCTCGCAGTTCCGCGGTGTCAGCGCCACCCCATCGCAGCTGCACATCGACACCGCGCACGAATGGCGCGACATGCTTGTGAGCATGCTCCGCGAGCTCGGCCGCCTGACGCGCGCTCGCCAACGCATGCCGGCGTGAGCCTGCGAACATGACGTCATATGCGTGAGGAAGCGGTGGCGTCTCTCAAGGTGCTCAACGAGGTCGTCGAGAAGCTGCGCGCTCCCGGCGGATGTCCGTGGGATCGCGAGCAGACACACAAGACGCTGCGCCCGTACCTCCTCGAGGAAACGTACGAGCTGCTCGATGCGATCGAGGGACGCGAAGGCACAACGCTTCGTGAAGAGCTGGGCGACGTCTTGTTGCAGGTGCTGATGCACGCTGCGATCGCGCAGGAGGGCGAGGGCTTCGACATTGGTGATGTCGCGGACGCGACTCGCGCCAAGATGATCCACCGACATCCGCACGTCTTCGGGGATGTCGCAGTCGGCGGTGCCACTGACGTGGTCGTCAACTGGGAGAAGTTGAAGCGCGCCGAGAAGGGTGCACGACTGTCGCTGCTCGATGGCGTGCCGCACGCACTGCCGGCTCTCGCGTATGCGCAGGGCATGCAGAAGCGCCCGGCGCGCGTCGGGTTCGACGAGTCTCCCTCGGTTCCCGCAGCGCTCGACCGCGTCCACGAAGCGCTGGACAACGTCGGATCGCTGGCGTTGCAGGCACCGGCGGAGTCGGTGCAAGGCCAGGACTGGGGGGTCAGCGAAGGCAAGGACGCATTCGAGGATGCAATCGGCGAGCTGCTGTTCCAGGTGGTCGCGCTGTCACGCCGGCTGCGTGTCAATCCGGAAGATGCGCTGCGTGGTCGCGCGACCGAGTTCGCGGACCGTTTTCGGAAGCTGGAGCGACAGGCACGCGACGACGGTATCGATCTGCACGACCTCGATGTCGCCGAATGGCGGCGACGCTGGCACACCACCGAAGAGCGTTAACTCCCGGATCACCTTGTCAAATGACGAGCCGGACCGCATCCTATGCGGTGCGGGCGAGGCGGCCTTCCTGCACACGTTCCAGTCC
>JBHEMA010000281.1:0-3211 GCA_046262795.1 Candidatus Dormibacteria bacterium
GTAGTTCTTGCGGTCGAACTTGCTGAAGGAAGGGATTTCGCAGTTGAGCGCGAGTGCGGTGCGCACCGTGTACTCCACCGCCTGCCGATTGGTGACCGGGAGCACGCCGGGGAACCCGAGGCACACCGGACACGTGTTGTCGTTGGGGGACGCGTCGAAATATGTCGCGCTGCAACCGCAGAACATCTTGCTCTTCGTCAACAGCTGCGCGTGGACCTCGAGGCCGATGACCGCTTCATACCGTTCCGCCGCCGCGATCTCACGAGGGCTCCCGGGGGGTGTCCCCTCGGGTGTCACGCAACCTCCGCCAGTGGTGATGCAACGGTGTGCCAGTCGGTCGCCTGCTCATAGGCGTGTGCCACACGGAACACGCGCGCGTCCTCGAAGCGCGGCGCGATCACCTGGAGCCCAACCGGTAGCTCGTCGACGAAGCCACACGGCACGGAGATCCCAGGCAGTCCGGCGAGGTTGACCGGAAGCGTGAGCACGTCGCACATGTACATGGCGATGGGATCGTCGCGCGCGCCCATGGGAAAGGCGGGTACAGGAGACGTGGGGCAAACCAGCGCGTCGACGTCCCGGAACACGCGCGTGAACTCGGTGTCGATCACTGTCCGCACCTTCTGGGCCTTGCGGTAGTACGCGTCGTAATAGCCAGACGACAGCGCGTAGGTGCCGAGCATGACGCGCCGCTTCACCTCCGGGCCGAATCCGTCATCGCGCGTGCGCAGGTACATCTCCGTCACCGACGGCCGCTCCACGCGTATACCGAAGCGCACGCCGTCGTAACGGGCGAGGTTCGACGAGCACTCCGCCGGCGCGATGATGTAGTAGACGCTCAGCGCAGCCTCCGTGCTCGGCAGCGACACCTCGTGCAGCGTCGCCCCGAGCCGTTCGAGCTCGCGCAGGGCAGACTCCACGTTGTCGCGCACCGGCGCATCGATGCCGTCGCCGAAGTATTCCCGCGGCACCCCCAGCCGCATACCCTTCACGCCCTGCTGCATCGCAGCATGCGGATCTTCGACGGCGCGCCGGTCTGACGTGCTGTCGAGCGGGTCGTGGCCCGCCATCGCCGCGTACACGAGCGCTGCATCGTCGACGGTGCGTGCGAATGGTCCGATCTGGTCCAGAGACGATGCGAATGCGATGAGCCCGTAGCGCGACACGCGTCCGTACGTCGGTTTGAAGCCGACGACACCGCACAGCGCTGCAGGTTGGCGAATCGATCCGCCCGTGTCAGACCCCAAGGAGCACGACACGCTCCCGGCGGCAACAGTGGCTGCGCTGCCACCGCTGCTGCCACCGGGGACACGTTCGATGTCCCACGGGTTGCCGACGGCACCGAACGCGGAGTTCTCGTTGGACGAGCCCATGGCGAACTCGTCGCAGTTGGTCTTGCCGACACAGACCATGCCGGCGTCGAACAGCCGCTGCACCGCCGTCGCGGTGTACGGCGGCCTGAACCCCTGCAGGATGCGCGAGGAGGCCGTTGTTTCGACGTCGTCCACGCACAGCACATCCTTCAATGCAATAGGTATGCCGCACAACGGCGATGCGCCGGCGGCATTGTCTCGGAGCGTCTTGGCCGCCGCGTCCGCCTGTCGCTGCGCGAGCTCGGGTGTCGTGCGCAGGAACGCATGCGTACGCGATTCGGCTGCCTCGACGCGCACCAGCGTCTCTTCGAGCAGCTGTTGTGGCGTCGCGGTGCCGCCGCGCAGGGCGGCCGCCAGCTCGCGAATCGTGTTAGCCGTCGAGCTCGTGCTCCTGGATCGCGCCCACGACGAAATGCCGCCCGTCGCTCGACGGAGCGTTGACGAGCGCGCGGTCCGCGCCGAGGCTGGGGCGCGAAACGTCGTCACGCATCACGTTGATGAGATCGCCGACCTGCGCCGTCTCCGCGACATCCGATGTGTCGATCTGCTGGAGACGCGATATGTGGTCGAGGATGGCGACGAGCTGCGCACCGAGCTTGGCGCGCTCGGCATCGTCCAGGCCCAGCCGGGCGAGCGTGGCGACGTGCTCGACGTCAGTCGCGGACAGAGTCATCTATATATAGAAATGTATCAGCGAAGGGGAGTTCACAAGGGGAGCCACGTCAGCACCGTCTGCTGAGTCGGTGTGAAGCCGGCGGCACGGTACACCGCCAGCGCGGCGGGGTTGTCGTCGCGCGTCCACACAGCGGCGAACGTCACGTGGCGAGCTCGGATCAGATGCATGGCATCGCCGACGAGCCGCCTCGCGATGTCGTGGCCGCGCGAATCCGGCCTGACATACAGCTCCGCGATCTCGGCTTCGAGACCGGTCCCCGGATCGAACAGCACCACCCAGCACAGTCCGAGCGGCGTCGTCGACGCATCGCGGGCGACGAACACGTGGTTCTCGCCCACGAACGTCGGCGCCGCGTGCAGCCGGCGGCGCAGGTCGTCGCGCGACTCACGGGGGTGCTCGTAATGCTGCTGCTCATCGAGTGCGAGATCGACGAGCAGGTCGCGCACGGCCTCGTCGTCAGCATCCGCGAGCTCGGTGATGCGCACGCCGTCGCCCAGCTGCGGCTCGCCGTCCTCCAATTCGGGTGAATCGTAGACTCCGCCGCCGATGGCGGATCCCCAACAGCCGAAGAACCCCGAGCGCCTCGAGCTGGAGGACCTCACCACACTGCAGCCCGGGCTCGCCCGGCTCATGCCCGAGATCGGTGACCGCTACTGGAAGTGCTACTACGCCGCGGTCGCGCGCAACTGGCCGTTCGCAGCGTGGCAACTGAGGGAGCTTCGCAAACTCATGCGGCTGGGGATGATGACGCGACCGAAGTACACCAGCGACCTCGAGGAGTGGATCGCCGACAGCCTCGAGCCCCTGCAGAGCGCGGTCGAGGCGCAGGACCTCGAGCGCTTCCGGCGTCTGTATCACGACGCGGTCGATTCCGCGAACGAGTTCCATCGCCGCTGGAAGAAGCAGTGGATCGTGTGGAAGCTGCCTGAGATGCCGCCGTCCGACCTCGATCTGACACCGCGAGACTGATCGACCGCCGCCGCCGGCGCCTGCGACGAGGTTGCGAGGTGTATAGGCAGACAAGTGGGCATTGACGCGGCGCGCGAAGCAATGCTGGCGACGCTGCGCCTCGGCGGCGTCCGCGATCCCCGAGTGCTCGCGGCGATGGCGTCGGTGCCCCGTGAACAGTTCGTGCTGGGACCGGATGTGATCGAGGCCTACG
>JBHEMA010000282.1:0-4762 GCA_046262795.1 Candidatus Dormibacteria bacterium
ACTCCGGTGCCATGCCATTCGCGCAACGGCATTACCCGTTCGAGAACACCGAGCTCTTTGAGCGCACGCATCCCGCCGACTTCATCTCTGAGGGCCTCGACCAGACGCGTGGGTGGTTCTTCTCATTGCTGGCCGAGAGCACGCTGCTGTTCAACAAGCCCGCGTACCGCAATTGCGTCGTCGTCGGCCTCGTGGTCGACAAGAGCGGGAAAAAGATGTCGAAGAGCCGCGGCAACGTGCTCGACCCGAACATGGCATTCACCGAGTTCGGCGCGGACGCGACGCGATGGTTCTTCTACGCCGCCGGCTCGCTCGCTGCCGAGCTGCGCGTGAGCCGCGAGGCGTTCCAGGACGTCGTGCGACTCTTCATGCTCACCCTTTGGAACGTCTACTCCTTCTTCATCACGTACGCCGAGATCGACGGCTTCGATCCGGCAACCGCGCCGTCATCGGACACAGCGGAGCGGCCGCTGCTCGACCGCTGGTGCCTGGCGCGCCTCGCCCAAACCGTTGATACGGTGCGAACCGCGATGGACGCGTACGAGGCGCAGGACGCGTGCCGTGCCGTCGAGACGTTTGTCGAGGACCTGTCGAAGTGGTACGTGCGCCGCTCACGTCGCCGTTTCTGGAAGGGCGGCGGCAACGATGCAGCCACGCGCTCGGCCTATTCGACGCTGCACACGTCGCTCATCGTGCTGACTCGGCTGCTGGCACCGTTCATGCCCTTCGTCAGCGAGCGGATGTACCGCAACCTCGCCGGGTTTGAAGGGGACCGGCCCGCGGGCGACGGCGTCCCGGATTCCGTGCACCTCACCGACTACCCGGACGCCGACGCGAGCTGGCGGGACGATGCCGTGCTGCACGACATGGAGCGGCTCCGGCGCCTCGTCGAGGATGGCCTTGCGGCGCGCACCGCTGCACAGGTGCGCATCCGGCAGCCGCTGCGGGCTGCGATCGTCGCCGGTGATCCGCTTGCCGCGGACCTCGAAGCGATCTTCATGGACGAGCTCAACGTCAAGCAGGTCGAGTATCGGCCGGCCGGTGAGGGCGTTGAGCGCGTTGCCCTTGACACAGAGGTCACGGATGACCTGCGACTGGAGTGGATCGCACGTGAGCTGAGTCGCAAGATCAACGAATTGCGGCGGCAGGCGGGACTGCAGGTGGACGATCGCATCCGGCTGCTCCTCGACGCCCGTGGTGACGTGGCGCGGGCGGTCGACGCGCATCGCCACTGGCTCATGGGGGAGACCCTCGCCAAGGAAATCGTCTCCGGCCGCAACGAGGCGGCGGCGCAGTGGGAGGGAGCGCTCGCCGGTGAATCATGCTGGCTCGGAGTGGAACGCTGAGCGGCGTCGCGCCACCGCGCGCGCGGTATTACGTCGTCATCGGCATCACCGCCGCCGTCGTCGCCGGACTGGACCACCTCACGAAATGGATCGTGGTGTCTCGTCTGCCGCTGTACGGGGTCGTCGGTGAGCGCTCGATCATCTCCATCGATCACGTCGAGAACAGTGGCGCTGCGTTCGGGCTCTTCCCGCAATTTCAGTGGCTCTATCTCATCGTTGCGGCGATCGTCGTGACGTACATCCTGCTCGTCGGCTACCGTTACGGCACGGGCACCTTCCGGCAGGTGCTGCTCGGCATGATCCTTGGTGGCGCCGTGTCCAACGGCATCGACCGATTGCTGCACGGCAGCGTGGTCGACTTCATCGACCTGCACTGGTGGCCCGTCTTCAACGTCGCCGACATGTGCATCGTCATCGGCATCGCACTCGCCGTGCTCACGCTCGGTTCTGGTCGCACGCCCACGCGCAGTGCCGCATGAGCGCCGTGAGCAGCGGAGAGCTCGCGCGACTCGACGTCTGGTTGGCGCGTGAGCGCGGGATGACGAGGCATGCGGCGCAGACGATGATCGCCGCCGGATTGGTCACCATGAACGGGCGGGTCGCCAAGGCGAGCCAGCGTGTCAACGAGCACGATGTCGTTCGCGTCAGCAACGCATCAACCGGCGAGACCGCAGCGGGTCCTGCCGTCGCGGCGACCCCTCCTTCCCACTCGCCGCTCGCTGCCGGTACAACCGCCGTCGTCGCGGCTCGGGGGCGGCGTCCCCCCACGACGTCACCCGCAGCCGTCTCGTCGTCGTCAGCGGTGGATCCCCTCCGGATCGTGTACGAGGACGAGTGGCTTGCGGTTGTCGACAAGCCCGCGGGGATGGTGGTGCATCCGGCGGCGGGTCATCATGACGGCACGCTTGTCGATGCGCTCAAAGCGCGCGGGACGACGTGGTCGCTGCTCGGCGGGGCTGAGCGCGCCGGCATCGTGCATCGCTTGGACCGCGATACGAGCGGGCTGCTGGTCGTTGCGAAGACGGAAGCGGCGCATCGCTCGCTCGCTGAACAGCTGCGGCTGCGAACCTTGGGGCGCACGTATTGGGCGGCCGTGCATGGAGGGTTTCGCGAGTCTTCGGGGACGGTCGACGCACCGATCGGGCGCAGCACCCGCGATCGCAAGAAGATGGCGGTTGCGGACAAGGGCCGTGCCGCGGTCACCGACTTCGCGGTG
The DNA here is from genome assembly GCA_046262795.1 of Candidatus Dormibacteria bacterium. Lineage (GTDB taxonomy): Bacteria > Chloroflexota > Dormibacteria > Aeolococcales > Aeolococcaceae > JAFALX01. The sequence goes on from JBHEMA010000282.1 coordinate 2,563, forward strand.
GTGGAGCGATTAGGTGAGCTGTCCGTCCTCGACGTGACGCTGCGCACCGGGCGGACGCACCAAATTCGCGTGCACATGGCATACATCAAGCATCCGATCGTCGGTGACGCGGTATATGGACGGAAGTCCGAGCCCCCGTACCGGCCGGCGCTGCATGCGCGCCAGCTGACGTTCGTGCATCCTGGCGATGCGAAGACGCGCCAGTTTGTGTCGCCGCTCCCTGACGACCTCGTCGCGCTGCTCGGCACCTTGAGTCGAGCGCGATGAGCGACGAGCGAGGGGCCGCGCACCTCGACGGACCGGGACGGCTCATCGTGCTCTCGGGCCCGAGCGGCGTCGGCAAGGACACGGTGCTCCGCGAGGTGTTCAGGCTCGACCCGTCGCTGCGGTACAGCGTGTCGTACACGACGCGCGCGCCGCGTCCCGGTGAAGAGGACGGGGTGTCGTACTCCTTCGTGGACGACCGCACATTCGACGACATGATCGCGCGCGACCAGTTCCTCGAGTGGGCGAAGGTCTTCGCGCACCGGTATGGAACCTCGATGCAGCGCGTGCAGGAGGCCGTCGCTGGCGGCGAGCAGATCGTGCTGAAGATCGACGTGCAGGGCGCGTCGCGCGTTCGGGAGCGCGTGGGCCGCCAGGCGCTTTTCATCTTTCTGTTGCCGCCGAGCGATCAGGAGCTGCGGCGCCGGCTTGAAGCGCGCGCGACCGAGAACGTCAGTGACCTGCAGCTCCGTGAAGCGACGGCGGTCGCCGAGATCGCCGAACGGGAGAAGTACGATCACCGTGTCGTGAACGACGATGTCTTCCGGGCTGCACGCGAGATCGTGGCGATCATCCGCAGCCAACCGTCCAACGGGTCCGGAGCGCGCGATGACTGAGCTGCCGCTTGGGCAACGGCGAATCCTCATCGGCGTCGGCGGGAGTGTGGCTGCGTTCAAGGCATGCGATGTCGTCACCGAGGTGCGGCGAAGGGGTGGCGATGTTCGCGTGGCGATGACCAACGCCGCCACGCGATTCGTGACGCCGACGCTGCTCCGAGCGCTCAGCGGACATCGAGTTGCGGCGGGTATGTGGCCGCCGGAGGAGATCGAAGCCGAGCACGGCATGTCACATCTCGACCTGGGAGCCTGGGCGGAGCTGCAATGTGTCGTCGCGGCGTCCGCGGATCTGATCGCGCGGCTCGCGCTTGGGTTGGCCGACGATGCGGTCACCGCGACGGCGCTCGCATGTCGTGCACCGATGCTCGTCGCACCCGCGATGGAGGCGGCGATGTGGGAGCACGAGGCGACGCAGGCCAACTGCACGACGCTCGCGACGCGGGGTGTCCGCGTGCTCGGTCCTGTCCGCGGGCGACTCGCCAGCGGTCATCAGGACACCGGTCGCATGGTCGAGCCGGTGACCATCGTGGCCGCGATCGAGGAGTCACTTGGCGCCACTCACGGAGGCTGACGCGAGGCGCCTCGCAGGACGGCGGATCATCGTCACCGCGGGGGGCACGCGTGAGCCCATCGATCCGGTGCGATATCTCGGCAATCGCAGCAGCGGCAAGATGGGCAATGCGCTTGCACGCGTCGCGCGTGACGCCGGTGCGGCCGTGACGCTGATCACCGCTGCCGCGCCGCCCGTGGGCACATCCGGCATCGACATCATCGAAGTCGGCACCGCGGCGGAGATGCACGCCGTGGTGAGCGACAGACTTGCAGGTGCCGCCGCGCTCATCATGGCGGCCGCGGTCGCCGATTACCGTCCCGTGCAGGTGTCGTCGAGCAAGATCAAGAAGCGTCCCGGTGCATGGTTGCTCGAGCTGGAACCGACCGTCGATATCCTGCGCTCGCTGCGCCACCGACCCGAGCGTGACGGTGTCCTTGTTGTCGGATTCGCGGCTGAGACAAGCGATCTGCTACCGAATGCGCAGGCCAAGCTCCACGAGAAGAGCCTCGATCTGATCGTGCTCAACGACGTCGCGCGCCACGACATCGCCATGGGCGCTGACGCGAACGAGGTGACGATCATCGATGCCGATGGTGTCGTCGCCCATGTCGCCCGAGCACCGAAGGATGATGTCGCGGCGGCAATTCTGTCCGTCGTCGCCACACGCCTGCGGTGACATACGTCGCCGTCGTCCCCGAGACGCGTTCCATGTTGCCGCGCGACACGTACACGTATGCGGTGCCCGACGACCTCGACACCTTGGTGC
>JBHEMA010000283.1:0-3305 GCA_046262795.1 Candidatus Dormibacteria bacterium
CTGCCGAAGTAGTCGATGACGTCCTCGGGCCACTGGTTCGCTTCTGCAAGCAGCACCTTGCCGCCGTACTCGCGATCGATGGTGGCGCGCAGATCCGCCAGGTACCCATGCGTCTCGGGCAGGTTCTCCGAGCTCGTGCCCTCGCGTTCGAAGAGATACGGCACCGCGTCGAGGCGAAAACCGTCCATGCCGATGTCCAGCCAGAAGCGGCAGACGTTCTTGATCTCCTCCTGGACCGCCGGGTTGTCGTAATTCAGATCCGGCTGGTGAGTGAAGAAGCGATGCCAGTAGTAGGCGCCGGCCTGCTCGTCCCACGTCCAGTTGGACTGCTCGGTGTCGACGAAGATGATGCGCGAGTCCGTGTAGCGGTTCTTCGTCTCAGACCAGACGTACCAGTCGCGGTGGGAATTGTCCGGTGACGACCGCGCCTGCTGGAACCACGGATGCTCGTCGCTGGTGTGATTGATGACCAGGTCCATGATCACGCGCATGCCGCGCTTGTGAGCCTCGTCGACGAAGCGGCGCACGTCGTCGACGGTGCCGTACTCCGGATGCACGTTGTAGTAATCGGCGATGTCATAGCCGCCGTCGCGCATGGGACTGGTGTTGAACGGCAGCAACCAGATGCAGTCGACGCCGAGCCACTGCAGGTAGTCGAGACGGTTGATCAGGCCCTGGAAGTCGCCGACGCCGTCATCGTTGCTGTCGGAGAACGCGCGCACCAGCAGCTCGTAGAAGACGGCGTGCTTGAACCAGAGCGAGTCCTGCGTCGGCGGCGCCTCCGCCGACGGCGTGATCTGCGCCGAGGGCGCCAGCTCGGCGATGGCGTTGTCGTCGTTCATCGGATGCTCATCTTCGCTGGGTGAGATGCAGCACGTGCGCCGGCGCGGTGGAGGGGTCGAGGCGCACGTAGTTGGCCGCGCCGTGCCAGGTGAACGTGGCGCCGGTCAGCTCGTCGTGCGCCTGGAACGGCGTGTCGCCGGCGATGCCGAGCGCGGCGAGGTCGAGCCAGGTCATGCCGTCGTGCGCAGCGTATGGGTCGAGGTTGACGACGAGCAGCAGGACGTCGTCGTGCGTTGGCGTCGAGCGGCTGACGCAGAGCAGGTGCTCGCTCCCGATGTGATGGATGCGGAGCGTGTCGAGCTGGGCGATTGCTTGTGGATGCCGGCGGCGTAACTCGTTCAGCTGCGTGATCAGCGGCGCCAGCGAGTGCGGCTGGTCCCAATTGCGGGGGCGGTACTGGTACTTCTCCGAGTCGAGATACTCCTCGCTGCCCTCGCGCACCGGCGTGTTCTCGCCGAGCTCGTAGCCGCTGTACATGCCCCAGCTCGGGCCCGTGATCGCGGCGAGCACCGCGCGCAGCCGGAAGGCGGGGAGTCCGCCGCGCTGCAGCGTGGCGTGGAGGATGTCGGGCGTGTTCACCCAGAAGTTGGGGCGGAACCAGTCGGACTGGTCTGTTTGTGACAGCTCGAGCAGATACTCCTCGAGCTCCCACTTGGCGTTGCGCCAGGTGAAATACGTGTAGCTCTGCGAGAAGCCGATCTTCGCCAGGTGCTGCATGACCGCGGGCCTGATGAACGCTTCGGCGAGCAGGAGCACGTCGGGATGCGAAGCGCGCATCTCGTGGATCAGCCAGCGCCAGAACGCGAACGGCTTGGTGTGCGGGTTGTCGACGCGGAAGATGCGCACGCCGCGATCTGCCCAGAAGCGCATGACATCGCGTAGCGCTTTCCAGAGATTGGGCGCGTCGTCGCTGTCGAAGTCGAGCGGGTAGATGTCCTGGTACTTCTTCGGCGGGTTCTCGGCGTAGCGGATGGTGCCGTCGGCGCGATGCTTGAACCATTGCGGGTGCTCTTTCACCCACGGGTGATCGGGACTGCACTGCAGCGCGTAGTCCAGCGCAACTTCGAGGTTGTTGCGCTTGGCTTCGTTGACGAAGGCGTCGAAGTCCTGCAGCGTGCCGAGGTCGGGGTGGACGCTCGTGTGGCCGCCGTCTTTGCCACCGATGGCCCAGGGGCTGCCGGGATCGTCGGCGTTCGGTTGCAGCGAGTTGTTGCGGCCCTTGCGATAGGCGACGCCGATGGGATGGATCGGGGGCAGGTAGACGACGTCGAAGCCCGTCGCGGCGATGTCCTCGAGGCGTCGCTGCGCGGTGCTGAACGTGCCGGACTTGGTGGGCGTGGCGCCCTCGGAGCGGGGGAACATTTCGTACCAGGCGGAGAAGCCGGCCCGTGGCCGCTCGACCCAGAGCTCGAAGGGCCCGCTCGTGGTTGCGTTGCTGCGGTCCTCGGTTGCCTGCATCAGTGCGACGACGGTGTCTTTGGAGGCCGCGGCGAGCTTTGCTGAGGCCGCACTGGTGCTGCTGAGCTGCTTGGCCAGGGCGGCGAGCTGTTTCGCCTGTGCGCCGTTGGTGGTTGCCGCGGCGCGGCGCTCCGCCATCGCGGCGCCCTCGGCGATGTCGAGGTTGACGTCTTGCCCCGCCTCGATGCGGATCGCGAAATCGTGCAGCCAGGCGCCGTACTCGTCGGGGAGCGCAACGATGCTGAAGCAGTAGCGGCCGTCGGTGGTCGGCGTGATCCAGGCGTCGTAGCGATCGTTGCCGCGTGCGGTGAGACGCTCTTCGGCCCATCGGTTGGGTTGCTGTCCGGGTGCGCCGTGGCGGACCCAGGCGATCAGCGGATCGTGCGAGTCGGCGTAGACGGTCGCCGAGACGTGGAGCGGCAGGTCGCGCGTGGCTTTGGCCGGCAGCCGGCCGCAGTCGACGGTGGGCCGAACCGACTCGATGACGACGCGACGGCGATCGACCGTGAGCGGCGCGGCGTCAGCGGTTGGCTTGGAAGATGACGACTGCAGCAGGCTTCGGGGCGATCGCTTGGACGGTGTGTGGACCAATCGCTGTCCTTGCCTTGGGAGTGGGCGGCACGCGCCGGCTGATCTCACCTGCCCCGCGGTGCTGCAACCTGTCGGGATTGCTGCTGCGTTTGTCCATGACGTGTGGTGGAGTGAGCAGGGACGCTGCGCGAAACGCTAGCAGAAGGTGCGCCGTTGTGAGCGGACAACGCGGTCTTCGCTGCGCGCGGCTGCACCCTCGGCTACGGGATTTCGCGTGATCTAGAATCGCCGCCGGTTTCAACGGCTTCAGGAGGGCGACAGCGGTGCGCATCCCCCGCCCCATCGCGAGACCCTTCGGCCTGCTGATTCCGGCTGTCGCGCTGACGCTCGGCGCCTGCGGGGACGACGACCGTCTTCGTCACGCCGACAGCGAAGCCTGGGGGCGCATCGTCCTCAGCAGGGGCCTCCGCGTC